>JACCYR010000341.1 GCA_013696385.1 Acidobacteriota bacterium | reverse complement strand
GAAGAAATAAAAGAAGGTTTAACCTTTGATGATGTCTTATTAGTTCCCGCCTTTTCGGATATTCTACCGAGCGAAACTGATGTTTCGACACAATTTTCACGGAATATCCGTTTAAATATCCCGCTTTGTTCGTCAGCAATGGACACGGTAACCGAAGCATTATTGGCAATCGCACTCGCGCAGCAAGGCGGAATCGGCGTGATTCACAAAAACCTTTCCATCGAACATCAAGCCGAAGAAGTTGATAAGGTCAAACGGAGCGAATCGGGAATGATTGTCGACCCGGTAACAATTCGGGATAATGCTTCTGTTTCGGAAGCGTTAAATGTCATGGAACGCTTCAAAATCAGCGGCGTTCCCGTCGTCGACGGAAATGGTTTATTAGTCGGTATTATCACCAATCGTGATTTACGATTTGAAACTCGTTTTGACGTTTCCGTACGGGAAGTGATGACACCGCAGCCGCTTGTAACTGTTCCGATAGGCACGACTTTGGACGAAGCCAAAGTTAAACTTCAAAAACATCGCATCGAAAAACTTCTCGTTGTGGACGATGGCGGACTTTTAAAAGGCTTAATCACCGTCAAAGACATCCAAAAAGCCATTCGTTATCCGCACGCGGCGAAAGACGAACTAGGCAGATTGCGCGTCGCGGCAGCAATCGGTACAACCGGAGATTTTCTGGAACGCGCTTCGGCTCTGATTGATTCCCGCGTTGACGCAATCGTCATTGACACCGCGCACGGACACAGTTCACGGGTTATCGAAGCCGTTAAGAAAATTAAACAGAAGTTTTCCGATATTGAATTGATTGTCGGCAATGTCGCAACCGCAAGCGGAACCAAAGCATTGATTAAGGCGGGAGTTGACGCGGTTAAGACCGGAATTGGCGGCGGTTCGATTTGCACAACCCGCATCGTAACGGGCGCGGGCGTTCCGCAGATTACAGCGATTGACGAATGCGTCAAAGCCGCAAAAGGCTCAGGCATTCCGATTATTGCCGACGGCGGCGTGAAATTTTCCGGCGATGTGGCAAAAGCAATTGTTGCGGGCGCGGATTCGGTAATGATTGGTTCGCTCTTCGCCGGAACGGAAGAAGCACCGGGCGAGGTTATTTTGTTTCAAGGACGCAGTTTCAAAACCTATCGCGGAATGGGTTCAATCGGCGCAATGAAAAAAGGCTCAAGCGACCGTTACGCGCAGGAAGGCACAGTTTCAGATTCAAAATATGTTCCCGAAGGTATCGAAGGTCGCGTTGCATACAAAGGAACGCTCTCCGAAATGGTTACGCAGCTGGTCGGCGGTTTGCGAAGCGGTATGGGTTATACGGGCTGCAGAAACATTAAGGAAATGCAGGAAAATACAAAATTTATCCGTATCACTTCGGCGGGTTTGCGCGAATCGCACGTTCACGATGTTATTATCACCAAAGAAGCACCGAATTATCGTCTGGAAAGTTAAAATTTAACCACGAAGATTATATAAAGGACACCCAAAGAAATTAAATCTTTCGTGTAATCTTCGTGTAACTTTCTAGTTTATTATTTTAACAACCTTTCCCACTCTTCGTAAAGACTCTGGATTTTCTGTTCGATTTCTTCAAACTTTTGCGAAAGTTCCTGCAGTTTTTCGTGGTCGGCGGCAACTTCGGGTTGGCTTATCTGTAAAGTAGTTTTTGCCAATTCTTTTTCCAATTGCGGAATTGCTTTTTCAATTTCACCAATTCGATTTTTGATTTTTTGCTGCTGATTCTTACTCAAATTTGTCCGTTGTTCGTCGCTTTTTTCCAAACTTTGAACATCAGTTGAACTTTGAACTTTGGAGTTTGGAGTTTGGAATTCGCGCCAATCGTGAAATTCAGAATAATTCCCGTCGAAAATTTCAACTTTTTTATTTTCTTCAAACGCAAAAATCTGAGTTGTAATTTTGTCAAGAAAATATCTGTCATGGCTGACGGTGATAATCGTTCCTTGATAACTTTCCAAAGCAGTTTCGAGTGCTTCACGCGAAGGAATGTCCAAATGGTTGGTTGGCTCGTCTAAAACTAAAACATTGACATTTGAAAAAATCAATTTCGCCAGCGCAAGTCTTCCCTTTTCGCCGCCGGAAAGCGTCGAAACCTTTTTGAAAACATCTTCGCCGACAAATAAAAAACGCGCCAAAAAAGAACGAAGCTCGCCATTTTCCGCAAGTGGCGCAATGCGCCGGAGTTCGTTGATAATCTCGTTTCTTTCTTCCAAATCTTCAAGCTGCTGCGAGTAATAACCAATTTGGGTTTTTGTTCCCCAGATTAATTTTCCTGAAATTTCACGGATTTGCCCCAAAATCGTTTTTAGAAATGTTGTTTTCCCCGTTCCGTTTCCGCCAATTACGCCCAGACATTCGCCGCGATTGAGCGTAAAATTTATATCTCGCGCCAAAATGTTTTCACCGTAACCGATTGCTAAATCCTCAACCATTAAAACATTTGCACCGGCACGCTCGATTTTTTTAAGCAAAAAATTTCCGCTTGATTTGTCGGCGGAAATGGCTTCGATTCTTTCAAGCCGTTCAAGCATATTGCGCCGCGATTTTGCCATTTTCGTTTTTTGACCGGCGAGATTCCGGCGAATAAAATCCTCGTTTTTAGCGATATACGCTTGCTGATTTTCATATTCACGCTGCTGCTGTTCGCGTCTCTCTTCGCGCTCAACCAAAAACTGCGAGTAATTTCCTTTATACGTTATGGCTTTTCCGTATTCAATTTCGATGATTTTGCGGCAAGTTCGGTCAAGAAAATAACGGTCGTGGCTGATAATAACAAAGGCTTTTTCGTAGGTTTGTAAAAAGTTTTCGAGCCACTCGACCGCGCCCACGTCCAGATGATTTGTCGGTTCGTCGAGCAAAAGAACATCGGGATCAGAAAGCAGAAGCCGCGCCAAGCCCAAACGGTTTTTCTGCCCGCCCGAAAGATTTTTTGTTTCGAGCTGCCAAGTTTCTTTGGCAAATCCCAACCCCAAAAGAATCGCTTCGGCTTTGGCAATATAAGTAAAACCGTCGGCTTGCTCAAATTCGCTTTGCAGCGCGGCATACGTTTCCAAAATTTCATCAGAAGCCGTTTCCGCCATTTTGTGTTCTAACAAACGCATTTCGGCTTCCAAGCAGTGAAGTCTTTCAAATGCGGAAAGCGCGGCGGTGTGAACGGTTTCACTTTCGGTAAAATCAACGTGCTGTTCCAACAATCCGATTTTCAAATTATTTATCTTGATAATTTCGCCCGAATCCGGTGTTTCTTCACTGGTAACCAGACGAAAAACGGTGGTTTTGCCCGCGCCATTGCGACCGACAAGTCCGATTTTCTCATTCGGATTTACTTGGAATGACACACCGTTTAAAATTTCGCTGCCGCCGTAAGATTTGTGGATTTCGGACAGTCTGAAAAGCATCTTGAAAATTTATCACAAAAAATAACGAGCAACGAAACCCGTTACTCGTCAGCTTAAAGCGGATTAGGATTGAATTTACGGGCGCGTTTAGAGTTCCAACTTTAGCTGTTTTGAGTTCCAACTTTAGTTGGTTCTTATGACACAAGAGCCAACTAAAGTTGGAACTCAAAATTTTTCCTGACACTCAATCGAAAACTGCTCTCGAATTTGATAAACAAAAACTATTTTGTATTAGTGTTTGCCGAAGGTTTGGTTTCCGGTTTCGTATTCACGTTTGTATTAGCATTTGTATTTGAATTTAGGTTGACGTTGGTGTTCGCCGCCGGTGTTTCCGCGCTTGCCGGACGCGCTCCGCTCAATTCATTCGGATTTTCGACAACTTTCTTTGCCAGATAATTTTCAACCTTTGCATCATTCATCGCCATTGCCGCATACGAAGCACTTAAAAGCTGTTTGCGGGCGTTGATGAGCGAATCGGTAATTTGCTGGCGCACGCCGGGCGTTTCTAAAGTCTGGGCTTCTTCTTTATTGTTTCTTTCCTGCAGTTTGAAAATATAGTATTTGCCCGCGATACTCAGTGGCGGCGTTATACTGCCGACCGGAAACTTTTCGTCCATAAACGCTTGCGCCACCTGCGAGGAAAAATTTTGTTTTAATTCGTCTTCGGAAACGTAACCGAGTTCACCGCCTTTAATTTTGCTTGGGTCTTCACTTTTTTCACTTGCAACTTGAGAAAAATTTGCTCCGTTTGCTGCCGCTAACTGTTGTTGAATTTCTTTGATTTTCAAAGTTGCGTCAGCCTCGCTTTTGGTTGTGTCGCCTTCGCCGTTATTAGCTGGATCAACGACAATCGCCGCAAGTTTTACACCACGTTTTTTAACAAAAGCATCTTTATTGCCGTTATAAAATGCTTCTATTTCGCTGTCTTTCGGCGGTTCAATTTTACCTGTAATATTATCAATCAGTTTCTGAATTGCAAGCCGTTTTTTGATAGCTTCACGTGCCGTCGCATCGGTTTCGCCGATTTCCTTCATTTTCGCGTTAAACTGTTCGGCAGACAATCCGCTTGCTGTTTTTTGCTTATTAAACTCGACCGTAACATCTTCGTCTTTAGGAACAGTTCCTTCTTTTTCGGCTTTTTGAAACAAAACTTCGTTTTGGATCAATGTTTCCAAAACTTGCAAGCGCGCCTGCGCTAGTTCCAACGGCGAAAGTTTAGCTTCCTGCCCTTGTCCCTGTTGTTTGATAACGCGCTCGACTTCTTCTAATTTGATAGCTTTGCCGTTGACGGTTGCGGCGGTTTCATTCGGGTCAACTCCACCGGAAGTTGTCGGATTAGTATTCGCACTATTACTTGAACAATTTGTCAAAACAAACGCGGCAATCGCTAAAAAAGCAATTGTAAAAAATTTAAATTTTAGCACTGTGGCTTTTACTCCTTCAAAATTAACCATATCTGTCGTTGCTTGATTTTCTTATCTACTTTATGTTATAAATTTTGTTTTTGAGTTTATAACAAAACTCTTTCTTTCTACCTCGTTATTATTTTTTGGAGGCTTTTAAAATTATGGCAAAACGATGCGATGTCTGCGGCAAAGGTCCGCAATTTGGAAATAATGTTTCACACGCGAATAACAAAACTCGGCGGCGGTTTAACCCAAATCTGCAATCAATCCGCACGCAGCGTCCGCAGGGCGGAAATGTGCGAATGAAAGTTTGCACCCGTTGCATTAAAGGCGGCAAAATTATCAAAGCGGCGTAATTACTTTTGAAGCACAACCGGGAATTTCGGTTGCCAAACGTGCGATTTTTTCGGCGTTTGGCTTTTTTCATTTAACATTTAACATTTATCAAAAGGTTTTCATTAAATGTTAAATGACCGCAATGCACTCAATTTCAACCTGCGCATCTTTCGGCAGACGCGCTGCTTGAATGGTTGCTCTCGCCGGTTTGTTTTCGCTGAAAAACTCCGCATAAATGTCGTTCATCGCCGCAAAATCATTCATATCTGCTAAGAATACGGTTGTTTTAACGACATTGTTCAAATTTGTTCCCGCCGCTTCCAAAACCGCGCTCAAATTTTTCAAAACCTGTCGGGTTTGTTCCGCCGTATCTTCTGAAACAAATTCGCCGGTTTGCGGGTCAATCGGAATTTGTCCCGAACAAAAAACCATATTTTCTATTTTTATGGCTTGTGAATAAGGTCCGATTGCGCCCGGCGCGTTTTCCGTTATAATTATTTCTTTCACAAATATACTTGTCTTTATTTACTTTTCGATTAGTTAAGCAAAAGGCGAATTTTAACAGATAAAAGGAAAAATTCCAAATTCCAGATTATAAATTCCAAATTGCGGACTATGAATACTATCAACTAATTAATCAAAAATTTGGAATCTGGAATTTGGAATTTTCAGGAATTCATTCTCTCGACGGCAATCACGCCCGGAACCTGCTCAATTGAACTTATTACTTTGTCGAGATGTTTTTTATCAAAAACTTCAATCGTTACTTCGATTAAGCCCCGATCGTCTTTGGAAACTTTTGCGTTTGCATCACGAATGCCGGTTTTGATTTCAGCAATGGCATTGGTAATTCCCGCCAACATTCCCATCCGATTTTCCGTCGTTGCCAAAAGTCGCACTGATTGAATTTCTTCTTTTTCATTTTTTGCCCATTCCACCTCGACAATCCGATCTTTGTTAATCATCAGCTGTTGGACATTTTTGCAGCGTTTGTTATGGACGACGATGCCTTTTCCGAGCGAAATATACCCTACAATGTCTTCGCCGCGAAGTGGATTGCAGCAGCGGGCGCGGGCGGTCAATAAGTTATCAATGCCTTTGACAATGATGGTATCCTCACCCAAACCGATAAATTTCTTGACGGCTTTCACACCGCTTTGAAATTTGGTTTCTTTCTTTTTGTCCGGGTCGAGTTCGGCAAATTTCTCCGTCCCTAAAAATTTTGCTATCACGTTGCGCGGCAATGTTTTCCCGTAACCGATTGAAGCCAGCAAATCTTCCGGTCGTCCTAAGCCATATTCGTTAGCAATGCGCTTCAATTCATTTTCGTTATTAAGCAGTTTTTTATGTGCAACGTGGAATTTGTCAGCTTCCTTTTCAAGCAATTTGCGCCCGATTTCGATTGATTCGGCGCGTTGAGCTTCGGAAATCCAATGCCGAATCCGGTTTCGGGCGCGGGAAGTTATTATATAATTGAGCCAATCACGCGAAGGTTTGGAGTTTGGTGTAGTTAAAATTTCAACCACATCACCGTTTTGCAGTTCTGTTCTAAGCGGCACGATACGCCCCTTTATTTTTGCGCCGGTGCAGGTGTCGCCAACTTCTGAGTGAATCGCATATGCAAAATCTATCGGCGTTGAACCACGCGGAAGTTGAATGACTTTGCCCATCGGCGTAAAAGCATAGACATCTTTTGGATACAAATCAAGTTTCAGTGATTCGATAAAATCTTCCGAATCTTGTGTTTCATTGGTTGATTCAACCAAGGGCAATAAAAGTTTTTCCACCGTTCGGCGCAGTTCGTCGAGACTTGCATCTTCTTCTTGTTTGCCGAGTTTGCTTTCCTTGTATTTCCAGTGCGCCGCCACGCCTTCCTCGGCAATCTGATGCATTTCTTCGGTGCGAATTTGGACTTCAAACGATTGACCGCTGTCGCCGATAACCGACGTATGAAGCGATTGATACAAATTATCTCGCGGAATCGCAATCCAATCCTTAAAACGCTCCGGCACAGGTGTCCATAAATCGTGAATAACGCTCAAAGCTACATAACAATTCTTTTTCTCGTTGGTCGTAATTATTCGGGCGGCAATCAAATCATAAACTTGATCAATTGTCAGTTTGCGTTTCTTCAACTTTTTCCAAAGCGAATAGAGACGTTTAACGCGACCTTGGATTTCGACAAACGGCACGTCATTTTCATCGAGTTTTTCCCTGATTGAGCCGGTAATTTTTTCCAGTGCGGCTTCAAGTTCCGGACGACGCGCTTCGATTTCAACGGAAAGTTTTTTATATTCCTGCGGATAAAGATTTTGAAAAGACAAATCTTCAAGTTCGCTTCGGACTTTACCCATTCCCAAGCGATGAGCAATCGGCGCGTAAATATCAAGCGTTTCTTGCGAAATGCGGGCGCGTTTTTCAGGATTTAAAAATTGCATCGTCCGCATATTATGCAGACGGTCGGCAAGTTTTATTAACACGACGCGGACATCAGTGGTCATTGCCAAAACCATTTTGCGGATGTTTTCGGCTTGCTGTTTTTCTTTGGAAAGATTGCTGATATGCGCGATTTTTGTCAAACCGTCAACGAGCTGTGTGATTTCGTCGCCAAAATAATTGCGGATTGTTTCAAGGTCAACGAGCGTATCTTCGACGACATCGTGCAGAAGTCCGGTAGAAACGCTGACTTCATCGAGCCGCATTTCCGCCAAAATGTCCGAAACTTCTAAAGGATGCACGAGATAAGGTTCGCCCGACGCGCGTTTTTGCCCCTTGTGATGCAAGGCAGAAAACATATAAGCCCGCCGGATAAGTTCAATATTAGAGTCCGGACGGTTTTTTTCTACCTTCTCAATGATATCTTCAATGCGAATCATAAACAGTTATCAGTTATCAGTTATCAGTTATCAATCAACAGAAAATTGATAACTGATAACTGAAAAAGGTGATACCCAATAATTATTGTAATTAAGTATCACCTGTCTTAAAAGTTAAGTTTAAAAAATCTATTTTTTATTAGCCGCTTCTTCCTCAGCTTTCTTCCGCGCCTCTTCTTCATCCGCCTTACGTCTTTTTTCAGTCGCAAGTTCGGTATATCTGTCTTTAGCTACCTGGGCTTGGGCTTTTAATTCTTCTTTTAATTCCTTATTACCTTCCATTTCAGCCAAACGCACCTGTTGAACTAAAAAGTTTGCTTTATATGACCAAGCAGAATCGCTGTTTGGGTCGAGTTCGACAGCTTGATTAATTAAATTCAAACCCTCAGAGACACATTGCTTAAACTGTTCAAAAATTTGCGCATCTTCCGGCTTACTAAATTCAAATTCCGGTCTGCCTTCTTTGATAACCGTTTTTTTAACAGGTTCAATATCCGAAATATCATTAGCACAACTGTATTTTTTTGCCGCCAACGAAGTGTAGGCTTCAGCCCGCTGCTCTTTCGGCACATTTGCATTTTGCGTTCGGGCAGTTACCCAAGCTAGCCATTCATCGTCACGGTTAAGATTTTCCAAAAGGTTAGCAACCGCTTTGAAAGAACTTTGGTCATCTACATCTTCCGCCAAAACTTTTTTGTATTGCTCAATAGCTTCTTCTGCCTTTGCTGTATTGGAACGATTGCCAATATATTCAGAATGCAAAGTTCGGGCTAAGAATAATTGCGCCGTTCTGCCTTCGAGAGATTTTCCCTCGGGATCGCGTGCAACTGCATCACGAAAAAGCTGTTCGGCTTCTTGGAATTTTCTGTCTTTATAGGCTTTTCCGCCATCAACCAAATTTTTTCTGGTGATGATGCGGTTATAATAAGAGCAGTTTGCTCCGATTAATACTGTAAATAAAATTAAAATTAATATCCCTAAACGAGAGAATCTCATTCGTTCGACTCCATTTACCACTTATTTAATTAGCGGAAACTGAAGGTTGTAATTTCCGTTTCCGCTAATTAAATAAGCTGAATTTATTGTGTTAAATCATCAATCTGCAGTCCGATTGGCTGCGCCCCTGCTTGTTTAACGGCATCAATTACACTTACAACGTCGCCGTATCTGACCGAACGGGGCGATTTAATAAATACGGTTTTTTCAACTTCATTTGTCCCTTCGCGGACAACTCCGTTGTTTTCTCTATCTTTAAAGATTTGTGAAAGCGCAGTTGTCAATCCGCTCGGGTCCGAAACGTCTCCGACAGATTCGTTGTTTAAGGTTATCTTTTTATCAGCTTTATTTACTGCCACAACCAAAGTCAAAGGGTTCGGTTTCGGATTTTGTTGTTGATCTTCCGGTTTCGGTTCAGCCGGAACTTTCGCCTCAAAACGACTGGGCTTGAGCGGCGAAATAACCATAAAAATAATCAAAAGCACCAATAGAACGTCAATCAACGGCGTAACATTGATATTTGGTGTAGCTCCTTCTGTCGAGCTGCCTGTTGACATTGCCATATTTTTATACTCCTGTTCTGAAATTACT
>JACCYR010000336.1 GCA_013696385.1 Acidobacteriota bacterium | reverse complement strand
ACGATTTGTATCGACGCGTTATTAACCGCAACAATCGTCTGAAAAAACTGATGGAACTGCGAGCGCCGGAAGTTATCGTTCGCAACGAAAAACGAATGTTGCAGGAAGCGGTTGACGCGCTGTTTGATAACGGTCGTCGCGGTCGCGTTCTGCGCGGCGCGAACAATCGTCCGCTTAAATCTTTGTCGGGAACGCTCAAAGGCAAACAAGGACGTTTTCGCCAAAACCTGCTCGGAAAGCGTGTTGATTATTCAGGTCGTTCGGTTATCGTCGTCGGACCGGAACTGAAACTTCATCAATGCGGTTTGCCAAAGAAAATGGCTTTGGAACTTTTTAAACCGTTTATTTATAACAAACTTGAAAAAGACGCGCACGCTGCGACAATTAAGCAGGCGCGTGAAATGGTTGAACGCCAAGAGCCGATTGTTTGGGATATTCTCGAAGAAGTTATCCGCGAGCATCCGGTTTTATTAAACCGCGCTCCGACTTTGCATAGACTTGGAATCCAAGCGTTCGAGCCGGTTCTTGTCGAAGGTAAAGCGATTAAAATTCATCCGCTCGTCTGCACGGCGTTCAATGCCGACTTTGACGGCGACCAAATGGCTGTGCATATTCCGCTTTCAGCCGAAGCGCAAATCGAAGCAACCGTGCTGATGCTTGCATCAAATAATCTTTTAAGTCCGGCAAGCGGTCAACCAATTACCGTTCCATCGCAAGATATTGTTCTCGGCTGTTATTATTTGACGTTGGCGCAGGACGGTTTAAAAGGCGAAGGTAAAGTCTTTAATTCGATTGATGATGTTTTGCTCGCTTTGGACGCAAAAGCTGTCGCCACGCAAAGCAAAATCAAACTTCGCTGGAAAGGCGATTTGATTGATTTGGAAAAAGAACACAGTCCGCAAGACGTGATGCGGGCGAGTATTCGGGACGATGTTGACACTATTATCAGCACGACTGTCGGGCGCGTTATTTTCAATGAGCGACTGACGCGCGACGGCTTGCCGTTTGTCAACGGAACATTAAAGAAAAAAGGTCTGCAATCGCTTGTTACGTTTTGCCATTTGAAACTTGGACACGACCAAACGGTTGCGCTGCTCGACGATATGAAAGCGATGGGCTTTTTGTATGCGACCAAATCCGGCATTTCCATCGGCATTGATGATATGGTAACGCCGCCGAGTAAAAAGGGCATCATCGAAGATGCGCGTGAGGAAGTTGATAAATTACAGAAACAATACGAAGACGCGACGATGACGAATATGGAGCGCGTTAATAAAGTAACGGCGATTTGGTCGGAAGTTACCGACCGCGTGGCAAAGGAAATGTTTAAAGCGATGCACACGCGCGAAGACGAACGCCGCGAACTCAACCCAATTCTGGTTATGGCTGATTCGGGCGCGAGAGGTTCGGACGCGCAAATTCGACAACTTGCCGGAATGCGTGGATTGATGGCGAAACCTTCGGGCGAGATTATCGAAACGCCGATTGTCGCTAACTTCCGCGAAGGCTTGAATGTTCTGCAATACTTTATTTCGACGCACGGCGCACGCAAAGGTTTGGCGGATACGGCTCTCAAAACAGCTGATTCGGGTTATTTGACACGCCGCCTGGTTGACGTGGCGCAAGACGTTATCGTTTCCGAACAAGACTGCGGAACGCTGCGCGGAATTTGGGCGGAAGCGATAATTCGCAATGGTGAAGAAGTCGAATCTTTGCGCGACAGAATTGTCGGCTGCACGTCGCTCGACGACATTATTGACCCGGTCGACGGCACAATAATTGTTGAGGCAAATCAGGAAATTAACGAAGATTTGGCAGGACAAGTGCAGCTTTCCGGTCTGCAAAAAGTTCGTATTCGCTCGCCGCTGACGTGCGAATCGCGGCGTGGAATCTGTGTCAAATGTTACGGGCGCAACCTGGCAACTGGTAATACGGTTGAAATCGGTGAAGCTGTTGGTGTGATTGCCGCGCAATCAATCGGCGAACCCGGAACGCAGTTGACGATGAGAACTTTTCACGTCGGCGGAACGGCGCGGCTGGAACAAGAAACCAAACACGCGGCGGCGATGGACGGAACAGTTAAATATCTGGGCGATATGAAGGTTATTACCAATCGCGCCAGCGAACTTATCTCGATGAAACGTCAATCCGAACTCGCTCTGCTTGATGAACGCGGGCGCGAAGTAGCGCGTTATCAAATCGTTTATGGAGCGCATTTGCACGTCAAAGACGGTCAGAAAGTTAAAGAAGATGATTTGCTGGCGACTTGGGACCCGTTCACGTTTGCTATTTTGACGGAAGTTTCGGGAATGGTGAAATTCCAGGACTTAAAAGAAGGCAAAACGATTGAGGAAGACATTGATAAAGTTACTGGACAAACCCGGCTTGTGGTCAAAGATTCGGATGAAAAACATCAGCCGCGTCTAGAAATTCGCAGTAGCGGCAACAAAATCTTGAAAACTTATCAAATGCCAATTCGGGCAAACTTGATGGCGGTTGATGGACAAGAAGTAGAAGCGGGCGATGTTATCGCTAAAATTCCGCGTGAAACCACCAAGACGAAAGACATCGTTGGCGGTTTGCCGCGTGTCGTCGAACTGTTTGAAGCACGTCGTCCCGGGGAAACCGCGATGATGTCGGAAATTAATGGAACGGTTAAATTTGGCGGAATTTCCAAAGGTAAGCGCAAACTTATCATCACGGGCGATGACGGCGCGGAACGCGAATACGATATTCCGCGCGGAACGCACATCAACGTCCAAGAAGAAGACCGCGTTCGGGCGGGCGAACCCTTGATGGACGGACCGCTTAATCCGCACGATATTTTGCGCGTGCTTGGAACGGAAGCGTTGCAGGAATACATTGTTAATGAAATTCAGGAAGTTTATCGTCTGCAAGGCGTGAACATCAATGATAAGCACATCGAATGTATTGTTCGGCAGATGCTTCGCTGGGTGAAAATCAAGGATGTCGGTGATACTGAGTTTCTGCTTGAAGAACAAGTTGACCGCTTTCGTTACGAAGACGAAAACCGCCGCGTAATGGACGAAGGCGGAAAGCCTTCGAGTGCTGAACCGCTTCTTCTCGGTATTACAAAGGCTTCGCTTTCAACCGATTCGTTTATTTCGGCGGCTAGTTTCCAGGAAACAACCCGCGTTTTGACTGAAGCAGCGATTTCCGGGCGCGTGGATTATCTGCGCGGACTCAAGGAAAACGTCATTATGGGACGGCTGATTCCGGCGGGAACGGGAATGAAGTATTATCGCAACGTTAAGGTTGATTACGACCCGACCATCAATCAGAAACAAGAAGAGGAATACGACGATTATTCTGTAACGACCGGCGGCTTTGATTTGCCTGCACCGATTGACGTGCCGGGCGTTGAAGTCGAAGATTTTGAAGATGTCGAGGAAATCGACGAGTTTGAAATAGAAGAAGTCAATGATGAAATAGATGTAGAATTGGTTGAAAATGATGATGATGACTTCTAATACGGGAACAAATTAGGTTGATTAGTTAAAGATTTTATACTGAAAAATAGTGAATAGTTAATAGTGAACAGTTAATAGTTACTCTCTCATCCGCACCAACTATTAACTGCCTGTTCAATTGGAAAGTTTAACTCACCAATCTATTTTGTTTTCGTATAAAACAAATAAACAATAGACAAAAAAGGCTGGCGGTTATAAATAAACCGCCAGCCTTTTTCTTTTAATAAACACCGGATTTATTCCGGCGGACCTGAACAATCTTCCCCGTGTAAAGCAGGGACTTTTGTGCTGATAATCGGATAGTTTTCAGCTTCCGCGTTTTTCTCCAGCCAATCCATATACTCTTCGGGAATTGACATATCCGAGAAAATAGCCTCAACCGGACATTCCGGCAAACAAGCGTCGCAGTCAATACAGGTATCAGGATTAATTAAAAGCCGGTCGGGCAACTCGTGAAACGCTTCAACCGGGCAAACCGCCGCGCAATCAGTGTATTTACATTCGATGCACGGGTCGGTTACGATATATGTCATTCTTAAAAATCTCCTTAAATGTTCCAAAAATAAAAATAAAAAGTATGATACTCAAA
>JACCYR010000272.1 GCA_013696385.1 Acidobacteriota bacterium | reverse complement strand
AATGTTTGCCGCCGAATTCGCGCACGAGCAAACCCGTCAAAACAATTCTCAACGCGCCAGCTAGAGCGGGCAAAAAACGAATTGCGTAAAGCGAATCGCCGAAAACTTCACGGCTAAATTTTGCTATCCAAACGCTTAAAGGCGCGTGGTCTGGATAGCCGAAAGCGAGATGTTCCGCGCACGCGAGAAAATAAAGTTCGTCGCGGAAATAACCGTATTGATTGCCCGCAAGGAGAAAAAGAAAAAGTTTCACAAGGGCAAGCGCAAAAGCGACGGCGATTGGAGTTTGCCAAAAGTTTGTCAGCTTTTCGGAAGGTTCCATAAATTTTGGTTACGATAAGCCAAGTGCTTTGTTCCGAATTCTTCTTGACTGTTTCCGCTCGAACTTGCACAATAAACCTGTCCAAGTTTAGAGTAAAATTTATGCCGATACAAACCACTTACAGCAATGCCAGAAACAATTTAGCATCTTTGCTCGAACAAGTAATGGGTGAACAGGAAATCGTTATTATCAATCGTCGCGGGCGGGAAGATGTCGCGCTTGTCAGCGCGTCGGAACTTTCGAGTTTGCTCGAAACCGCGCATCTGCTGCGTTCACCAAAAAACGCCAACAGACTTCTCAACGCATTGCGCCGCGCCCAAGCAAAAACTGAAAAACCTGCGCCTTTGGAAAAATTGCGGCAGGAGTTCGATATTGAAAAGCGGAAAAAATCGTAAAGTCAAGCGCGAAGCGTTTTTTCATCCTGAATTTCGAGAAGATTTGTGCTTTTGGGCGGAAAATAATCGCAAAACTTTGCTTCGTGCCTTTGACCTTATCGAAGCAATTATGCGCGAACCTTTTAACGATATCGGCAAACCCGAACCATTGAAATATCTTGCGTCAGGCGCGTGGTCGCGGCGGCTTACACAAGAACACCGCATTGTTTATCTCGTCAGTGAAACGCGGATTGATTTTCTGCAAGCGCGTTATCATTATTAAATGATTGCAATTTCTTTGTTTCCTTCGATAACGCGCCCAATTGAAGAACATTTCTCGCCCAACTCTTCGATGTGTGAAATGATATTTTCTCTTTCGCTTTCGGCACAGATTATCGCCATTCCAACGCCCATATTAAAAGCGCGAAACATTTCTTGGTCCTCGACGTTTCCGAGTCTCTGCATCACGCCGAAAACCGGCGGTTCATGCCAAGTTCCGCGTTTTATTTCAACTGAAACATTTTCGGGCAGAATTCGCGGAATGTTCTCCAAAAGACCACCGCCGGTGATGTGCGCCAAACCTTTTATTTTTTTTTGGTCAATTAAAACAGAAAGCGGTTTGTAATAGCTTCGGTGCGGTTTAAGTAAAGTTTCCGCAAGTATTTCACCATTGATTTCCGAATTGATTTTGTAACCGCCAACTTCAAAAAAGAGTTTTCGCGCCAACGAATATCCATTCGTGTGCAAACCGTTTGAACCGAGAGCCAAAACGACATCGCCCTTTGTGATATTTTTGCCGTCAATGACCTTTTCTCTATCAACAATTCCGACGATAAAACCCGCCAAATCGTATTCGCCGTCGGCATAAAATCCGGGCATTTCGGCAGTTTCGCCGCCGAGCAGAACGCAATTATTTTCCTTGCAAGCGATGGAAATTCCTTCGACAACCGAAGCGGCAACATTAGGCGAAAGTTTGCCGGTGGCAAAGTAATCGAGAAAAAACAAAGGTCGCGCGCCCTGCACTAAAATATCGTTGGCGCAATGATTTACAAGGTCTTGTCCGATTGTGTTGTGAACACCCGCGAGAAACGCGATTTTCAGTTTTGTGCCAACGCCGTCCGCCGAAGCAACCAGAATCGGCGACGACATTTCGGAAAATTTCGCGTCGAACATTCCGCCGAAACTGCCGATTTCCGTCAAAGTCCGCGCATTAAAAGTGTTTCGCGCAAAGTCTTTAATTTTTGCCACCGTTTTGTTCGCGTTATCAATCGAAACGCCCGCATCGCCGTATGAAATTGAGTTTGTCATAATAGATTTGAAAAGTGATTATAAACGTATTCCGACAATGGAAACAAAGCGAAAGAGTTATTATTTTTTGCTTTTTTAGCAATTCCCGTTTAGCATTTTTTGAGAAAGTTTTTGTGGAGAAAAATAAATGAGCTTTACTTTGATGGATTTAGGTTCTGAAAATTTTGAGTTTCGCGCCAACATCTG
>JACCYR010000263.1 GCA_013696385.1 Acidobacteriota bacterium | reverse complement strand
AGCCGAGTTGACGCGCAAATTCAACCGCGCCGATGGTATAAGGCGTTCTGCCGGAAGCGGCAATGCCGACAACCGCGTCTTTTTTAGTCAAACCGCGATTCTGTAAATCAGTTTTTCCGGCAGCTTTATCATCTTCCGAGCTTTCACTTGCTTTATAAAGCGCGTCGCAGCCGCCCGCGATAATTCCCTGCACTAAATTGTATGAAACGCCAAATGTCGGCGGAATTTCCGATGCGTCCAAAACACCGAGTCGTCCGCTCGTGCCTGTTCCAATGTAAAAAAGTCGTCCGCCGTTTTTTAATCTTTCAACGATTTTATCAACGCTCGCGGCAATTTCCGGTAAAACTTTCTCAACCGCCGAAGCTACCATTTTATCTTCATTATTGATTAAACGAACCGCCTCAAGCGTCGAAACTTTGTCGATGTTTGCGGTTTGCGGATTTTCTTGTTCGGTAACAGGTAACATTTTAAAAATTATTTTTTCAAACTAAAATTCCTGAAAGCCAAACAGGCAGCGGCGTGTGCGGGAATTAGTTTCGGCGCGGACAAATATACTTTCGGCGCGATTTGGTGAACCGTTTCCAGCAAAGAATCGGTAATCAGTTCACCCGCGTTGAAAATACTGCCGACAAAACCGATTGGAAATTTTCGCTTTTCGAGTTTCAGTTTTTTTATCACAGCTTGCGCGGCAATTCCGAGTTCGCTGCCGGCTTCGCGCAGAATTTCAATCGCGCATCCGTCGCCTTCTTTCGCAATTTCAACAACAAAACGTGCAAAGCCGGCAATTTTGGCGTTGTCCACCATCGGCGCGTATATCGCCACCGGTAAATCTTCCAATTTTCCCGCCCGAAAATAGTCAATTGCGCCGCGGCTCAGTTTGGTCGGTTTGCCGCGTCCGTCCGAAGCCTTAGCGATTGCCTGAAGCGCACGCCGCGCAATGTTTGCACCGCCGCCTTCGTCGCCCGCCAGCGGTCCCCAACCACCTGCCGTCGCCATCTCACCGGCAGCATTTCTGCCCATACAAATCGAACCCGTTCCGGCAATCACGACCAACCCTTCTTTGCCTTCGGTTGCGCCGTAAAGCGCAATTTCTGCATCAGTTGTTACCTGAACGCTGTCTATTCTCAAACTCCGAATGATACGTTCCCGCACCCGACTTCGGATATCTTCACGTCTCGCGCCCGCCAAACCGAAAGTTGCCGAAATAATGTCTTTGCGGCTGCGGTTGGCTGCATCGCTCGCCGCCGTGATTGCTTTAAAAATATTATCAACCGACGTTTCAATGCCGACCCGCAAAGGATTTGAAGTGCCTGAAAACCCTTCGCCGAGAAAATTTGTTTGCTCGTCCAATAAAACAGCATGAGTTTTTGTTCCGCCGCCGTCAATGCCAAGATATAGGTTATGCAGATTGCGAATGTCTTTTGCTTTTAATTTACCAGCCCGAACCGAATTCATCAAAATTTTAATAGACGAAAAGACGAAATTTAGTATATTATTTTATACATAATTGTCATATAACTAAAACTAAAAGATTTTATCAAGTCAATAACTTTTAGTAATCGTTAGTGAAAAAATATAATAATTAACAACCAACCATCAACAAAACAATGGAAATCCGACAATTGAAGGCGTTTTTGGCAATTGCCGAAACAAAAACATTTACCGCCGCAGCCAAGCGTGTCAACGTCACGCAAGCGGCGGTTTCGATGCAGATTCGCCAACTCGAAGAGGAAGTCGGCTTGCCGCTTTTTACGCGTACGCCGCGTCGCGTCATCTTGACTGAAGCAGGCGAGCATCTAGTAGAACGGGCGCGTAAAATCTTGCGCGAACACGACGACGCGCTGGCGGAAATCGCGGAACTTGCGGGTGCGGAGCACGGACGACTGCGAATCGGTTCGGCTTCGGCGATGTTTGCCACCGCGCAGCTGCCGAGTATTCTGGAGAAACTAAAGGAAAAATTCGCCCAAGCCGAAATTACCGTTAATTCTGGCACAAGCCAGGTTTTAGTCGAAAAAATAATGCACGGCGACATTGATATGGCGTTTGTTTCCTTGCCGGTCGAAACGGCAAACATCCAAACCGATTTATTGTTCAGCGATGAAATTGTCGCCATCGCGCATCCGTCGCATCCGCTTGCCAAAGAAAAATATATCAGCGCGGCGACGCTCGCCGGCGAACAATTAATTTTGGGCGAACAAGGCGGAAACACGCGCCGGATGATTGATGATTTTTTCGCGGCGGCAAACGTCAAACCAAATGTTGTGATGGAATTATCAAGACAGGAAGCAATTAACAAAATGGTCGAAAATCAAATGGGCGTTGGAATTGCGGGTGCGAAAACCGTTTCCGAAGAAACACGCGCCGGAAAAATCGTTTCCTGGATGATAGAAGGCGCGGAAATTAAATGGGATTTGGGTTTGGCACGTCTGCGAAGCGGCTATTTTTCGCCAATCGCCAAGGAGTTTGTTAATCTTTGCAAAGATAGTTTTAAGGAAAGAGAAAAGGAAATTAAAGTAAAAAGTAAAAGGTGAAAAGTAAAAAGTTAATGATTAATAGAAAGATTAAAATTTATCATCGCGTCGCACTTATTTTTGTTTTTTGTCTTTTGCCCGGTATCTTTGCAAATGGACAGAGTTTGCCCGTTGCTGCGCCGCAATCGGTTGGAATGTCCGCCGAAAAGTTGAACCAAATTGATGCTTTAGTGGAAAAAGACATCGCCGACAAGAAACTTCCGGGTGCGGTTATTCTTGTTGGACACAAAGGAAAAGTTGTTTATCGCAAAGCGTTTGGCAATCGTGCGCTTGTGCCGAGTATTGAAAAGATGACGGTTGATACGATTTTCGACGTGGCGAGTTTGACGAAATCGGTTGCGACGGCGACTTCGATAATGATTCTGGTCGAGCGCGGGCAAATTCGTTTGAACGACCCAATCGGCAAATTCATTCCAAAAATTGAGGACGAAAACATTAAGAAAGTTACGATTCAGCAGCTTCTCACGCACGTTTCAGGCTTTGCGCCCGACTTTGATTTGCGCGAAAAATGGACAGGCAACGATGGAATGTTGCAGGCACTAAACAAAGAAAAACTGCGACAAGCAGCGGGAACGAGGTTTGTTTATTCGGATATTGGTTTTATTGTGTTGGGCGAGATTGTCGAGAGGGTAAGTAAAATTAAGTTAGGTTATTTTCCGCGTGAAGAAGTATTTGAGAAACTTGGTATGAAAAACTCTAGTTTTCGCACCGACACAAATTTAGCAAAAACCGCTGCAGTTTCAATAACAAGTATTGCTCCAACCGAAAATATAAAAGGTCAAAACAGTTATCTTGGCTCAAAGTTTGAAGGTGACGAAAAAACAGGCAATCAAATGTTGCGCGGAAAAGTCCACGACCCGACGGCTTTTCGGATGGGCGGAGTTGCCGGACACGCCGGACTTTTTTCGACTGCCGACGATTTGGCGCGTTTCTGTCAAATGCTTTTGAACGGCGGAATTTTGGACGGGAAACGCATTT
>JACCYR010000235.1 GCA_013696385.1 Acidobacteriota bacterium | reverse complement strand
GCGGAATGCGGACTTTCGGCGCGTTTGCGAAAATGGTGGACAACATCGGCATCGAGGCAAATGTTAATTCGCATTTTTGCTTCTTTCGGGTTAAAATTTGGATGCCTTTCTTGAAAGCCGCCGCGTGTGAAAATGTGCTTTCCGGGTTTCAAAATGGCTTCTTCATCAATGCCTTTTGCCTTCATTTCTTCAAACATTTCTTGCGTTACCTCTAAAATTATTTCTTTATTCTTGGACATAAATTTCTTCCTCAAATTTTGTTGCTTTTCGTGCGGAAATAATGCGAATAACATCATCGCCGCGCTCGGTATAAACCACAAACACTAAACCTTTGGCGGTTAAACCGATGAGATTAAAACGTAATTCATCTTCGGAATGTGTTTCGTCAAGTGCATCAATCAAATTTTCATCCTCAAAAGCGAGTTGGGCTTCTTCAAACGAAATTCCGTGCCGTTGCAGATTGATTTTTGCTTTGTCCGAATCCCATTCAAAAATCATACACATCAATATACATCAATAAAGACATTTTTAGAAGAAATTATTCGCCAATCGGCATTCCTCCGGTTGCCAGATAAAGAACCGCCATTCGCACGGCAACGCCATATTTTACTTGGTCTAAAATCAGACTGCGCGAACTGTCTGCCACGTCCGAAGCGATTTCGATGCCGCGATTCATCGGTCCCGGATGAAGAACGATTGCGTTGGGTTTTGCCAAATTTAATCTTTCCTGCGTTAAGCCGTAATGAATCGCGTATTCTCGAAGCGTCGGGAAAAAAGCCGAATCTTGTCTTTCTTTTTGAATCCGCAAAATCATCACGACATCCGCGCCTTCAATCGCTTTTTCAATATTTGTCGCAACCAGTAAATTTTTTTCAACAAAATGCTGAAAATCATTTGGAACCAGCGTTCTCGGACCTGAAACTCTGACGGTTGCACCGAGTTTTGTTAAGAGATGAATATTTGAACGTGCGACGCGGCTGTGCAGAATATCGCCGATAATTGCAACCTGCAAGCCTTTAATCATTTTCTTATGCTCGCGGATGGTCATTGCGTCGAGAAGTGCCTGCGTCGGATGTTCGTTTGCGCCGTCGCCCGCGTTGATAACCGCCGCTTTGCTGAACTTGGCGAGTTGGTGCGGAACACCCGCGCTTGAATGGCGGACAACAATGCAATCGGGCGACATGGCGTCTAAAGTCAATGCCGTATCAATCAAAGTTTCGCCTTTAGAAAGACTTGAAGATGAAACGCTGATGTTAACCGCATCGGCGGAAAGACGTTTGGCGGCGAGTTCAAAAGATGTGCGGGTGCGCGTCGAAGCCTCAAAGAAAAGATTGATAACGGTTTTTCCGCGCAAGGTTGGAACTTTTTTAATTTCCCGTGAATTTATTTCGCGGAAATTTTCGGCAGTATCCAAAATACCGATAATTTCTTCGGCTGATAGATTGCGGATACCAAGTAAATCTCGGCGGCGAAATGGTTTATTCATTTCTTTTTACAAAAAAGCAAGGCATTTTAACCTTGCTTTGAAACTGAAATCAATGTCTGTGCGACAATCGGCGGAACTTGAAGCGGGCAAAACATTTCCGCGTCGTAAAAATAATCTTCGCCATCTTCGTCAATAACGCGCAAACCGCCGAGTTTTTCGGCTTCTTCATCAGGAATGATTTGATAAAGTTTGCCGATTTCGAGCGATGCGGCATAACCTTCATTATTTAAACAAACTACAAATTTTGGTTCTTTCATAACTTTAATCCAAAAAAGGAAATTTAATTTTCAAATCCTTTTTGCCAATGCCGTGCGCTTCATACCAATGAACTTCCGCAAGGCGAAAACTCCTATCTTTCAGTTTAACAGTTGCAATGCCTTTTTTCTTGCGCCAGCGTCCTTTTCCGTATTTCCTATTCAATATCGGCAAAACTTTGATTGAATTTCCGGTTGCAATCGTTTTGATATTTGTAATTTCGCTGACAATTTCAAATTTTATCAATCAAAATAAACTATTCGGCTGGTTTCTCAAAAATCCCGACGGCTTCGACATCATCATACTCTTGGAGCATTACTTTAACAATTTCGCTGGCTTTGGTCGGCACAATTTTGCCAATAAAATCGGCTTGAATCGGCAGCTCGCGGTGTTCGCGTCCGCGGTCAATCAAAACGGCGAGCTGGACTTTTTTCGGACGACCGAAATCCATTAGTTGGTCAAGCGCGGCGCGAATCGTCCGACCGGTGTAAAGAACATCGTCAATCAGAACAACAACTTTGCCGGAAATATCTTCTTCGAGTTCAGTGCGGTTGACAATCGGATTTGCGCCGACGGTTGACAAATCATCGCGGTAAAGCGTGATGTCAATAATGCCGTAAAAGGGGCGCATTCCTTCTAAAACTTCGATTCTGTCGGCGATTCTTTCCGCCAGCGGAACGCCGCGCCGCCGAATTCCGACCAAATATAAATCTTTCGCGCCTTGGTTTTCCTCGACAATTTCTGAAGCCAATCTCGATAAAGCGCGTTTCATCCGTGCGCTGTCCATTATTCTCGATTTTTCCACTAAAATAAGTTCATCTGCCATATCTGTTGGCAAATCGTAGCAAAGCTAAGTTCAAAGTTCAAAGTGAACGGTTCAAAGTTTTCACATTTCACATTTATCATTTATCATTTATCAATTTTAAGATGTCGAAAATCTATCAAAATCTAATTCGCCCGCTTCTTTTTCGCATTCCGGCTGAAACGGCGCACGAGGTTAGTTTGAATCTGCTGAAAATCGGTTTGAGTTTGGAAGCCGCGCAAACTTTAATAGCCAAACGATTTGCATGCAAATCGTTTGACAAACTTGACAGATTTGGTTTGAAATTCAAAAATCCGCTTGGAATCGCAGCGGGTTTTGACAAAAATGGAAAAGTTGTCAATCAACTTTCCGCGCTTGGCTTTGGTTTTGTTGAAGTCGGAACGGTTACATTTGAAGCGCAGGCGGGAAATCCGAAACCGCGCCTTTTTCGCCTTCCAAACGATAAAGCGTTGATAAATTGGCTCGGATTTAACAATGAAGGAACGGCAAAAGTCGTTGAAAGATTGAAAAAATCTCGTCCAAACTGTGTTTTAGGAATAAATATCGGAAGAAATAAAGACGTGCCGAATGAAGAAGCAATTGAGAATTATCTGGCGAGTTTTGATTTGGCTTTTGAAATTGCCGATTACATCGCGGTCAACGTTTCTTCGCCGAACACGCCAAATTTGCGCCAGTTGCAGAAAGCCGATGCTTTGGGAGAACTTTTAACCGAACTGCAAAAGCGAAATCGCGTTTTGAGTTCAAACTTTAGTTTGCAGAGTGTTAAAAAAGAGCCAACTGAAGTTGGAACTCAAAACAAAAAACCGCTTCTCTTGAAAATCGCGCCTGATTTGTCAGAACCTGAAATCGAAGCAATTGTTGATATTTGTTTGCGTTTAAATTTATCGGGCATAATCGCTGTGAATACAACAATTAACCGAGAAAATTTGCAAACAAACCAAGCTCAAATCAAAAAAGTCGGTAGCGGCGGTTTAAGCGGAAAACCGATAGAAATGCGTTCAAACGAAGTAATCAAAAAAATTTACAAACATTCAAACGGAAAATTGCCGATTATCGGCGTTGGCGGAATATTTACCGCCGAAGATGCGTTTGAAAAAATCACGTCGGGCGCGTGTCTCGTTCAGGCATATACGGGTTTTGTTTATCAAGGCTTGACGTTTGCGCGAGATGTAAATTTCGGTTTACAAAAGATTTTGCGCGAAAGGGGTTTTCAGAATTTAGACGAAGCGATTGGCGCGAAAGCTAGTCCAAAGTCCAAAGTCTAAAGTCCAAATATCAGTCAGACTTTGGACTTTAGACTTTGGACTTGTCGAGATTTGACACAGCCAACTCAGTCGCTATAATAAATTCTTTTGCGTTTTGCGCTTGTCGAAACGCAAAGTTATTCTATCAATGATGATAGTTAATTTAACGACAGTCAAAGATTCGCAGACTTTTGATTTTACGCTTGCGCCCGA
>JACCYR010000219.1 GCA_013696385.1 Acidobacteriota bacterium | reverse complement strand
TTCAGATAATTGAAACCATTAGAAAAAATCGCCTCGACAAATTTTTATTTGAAGAAATAACGGCGGTTAGTAAAATGTATCTGCTTGATTTGCTGAAAGAGAATAAATGTGAAGTTAACGGTGTTTTACAGTTTGGTGGTTATCATTTGCAGGAAGGCGACAGAGTCGAAATTGAAATTGACCTGAACGCCGTAAATGGGATGAATCCGGAAAACATTCCGCTTGAAGTTGTGTTTGAAGATGAAGAAATAATCGTCATCAATAAACCGGCTGGAATGCTTGTTCATCCGACATTGGGACAAAAAAGCGGCACTCTCTTAAACGCTTTATCTTTCTATCTCAATTATTCCAAATTCCAAATTCCAAATTCCAAAATTGTTCGCCCCGGTTTAGCTCACCGGCTTGACCGCCAAACTTCCGGCTTGATGGTGATTGCTAAAACAAGCCGTGCCTTAAGAACTTTAAACAATCATTTCCAACGCAAATTAGTTGAAAAAAGATATTTAGCATTAGTAGAAGGGATTATCGAAAATGATTCGGGCATAATAAACGCGCCGATTGGACGTTTTGCTGAAAAAAAGCGTTGGAATGTCAAAGCGGACGGAAAAATTGCGGAAACTCGTTTTGGTGTGTTAAAAAGACTTTCCGACAAAACGCTGCTCGAACTCGAACCCGTAACCGGCAGAACTAATCAACTGCGAATTCACTGCGCTTTTATCGGACATCCAATAATTGGTGATAACTTGCATTGCGGGCGCGAGTTTTCGCGTTTGTGCCTTCATGCCGCACGCCTTTGTTTTTGGCATCCAAGTGGAAATAACCGGATGGAATTTGAAAGCAAAGTGCCTTATACAATTTTGTAATCTGTAATTGCTAGCTTAGGTTTTGCCTTAAGCGGAAATTCATTTCCATACACATTCGCCAAGTTCAATAAAACATCTTCCGACCAATTTTTTCCCGCCAGCTGCAAACCAATCGGCAGCCCTTCCGCAGACAAACCGCACGGCACGGAAATGCCCGGAATGCCCGCCAAATTTGCCGACGCTGTGTAAATATCGCTCAGATACATTGCCAGCGGGTCATCCGATTTTTCACCGATTTTGAAAGCGACAGTCGGCGCGGTCGGCGTTATAATTACGTCGCATTTTTCAAAGGCATTGAGAAAATCTTGTTTTAAGAGCGTGCGGACTTTTTGCGCTTTGGCATAATACGCTTCGTAATAACCGGAAGATAAAACATATGTGCCGAGCATTATCCGGCGTTTTACTTCCGCGCCGAAGCCAATCGAGCGGGTTTTCATATACATTTCGCGCAGCTCGGGCGCGTTTTCCGCCCGAAAACCATAACGCACGCCGTCAAAACGCGCCAGATTTGAAGAGGCTTCGGCGGTTGCGAGAATATAATAAACCGCGATTGAGTATTTCGAGTTCGGCAGTTCGACATCAACAATTTCCGCGCCTAAACTTCGATAATTGTCAATCGCCTGTTCAACCGAATTTCTAACTTCTTCGTCCAAACCTTCGCCGAAAAGCGCACGCGGAACACCGATTTTCTTTCCCTTTATTTCCTTTTCCAATTCTGCGACGTAATTTGGAACTTCCATTTCTGCCGTTGTCGCATCGTGTTTGTCGCGTCCGGCAATTACTTGAAGAACTTCGGCAACATCCTTCGCCGTCTGTCCGAAAATTCCGATTTGGTCGAGCGACGAAGCAAACGCAACCAAACCGTAACGCGAAATTCTGCCGTAAGTCGGTTTTAAACCGACGATTCCGCAAAACGATGCCGGCTGACGCACCGAACCGCCGGTTTCCGAACCTAAAGAAACGCGAACCACGTTTGACGCAACCGCTACTGCCGAACCGCCTGAACTTCCGCCGGGAACCCGCGTCGTGTCCCAGGGATTTTTTACAGTTCCAAATGCCGAATTTTCATTGGAAGAACCCATCGCAAATTCGTCCATATTCGTTTTACCGATAATAATCGCGCCCGCATCAACCAGTTTTTCAACCGCCGTTGCGTTGTATTGCGGTTGGTAATTTCCCAAAATCCGCGAGCCGCACGAAGTCTGCGAAAAGTGCGTGCAGATATTGTCTTTAACGGCGATTGCCACGCCGCGCAAAGATTGATTTTCGTTTGCGGAATTTTCCAACTCTGCGGCGCGTCTTGTCGCATATTCGCGCTCAATCGTCAGAAAGCAATTTAATGTTTCGTTAAGTTTTTCTGCGTTATCTAAAGTTTTTTTGATATTTGTTGCAATACTCATTGGCGTTAAAATCTTCGATAAACTTCTCGGCGATGTCTAACATACAAAATCGTTATCACTTTTTTCGTTTTCTCAACTTCGTAAATGATTCGATAATCACCGATACGAATCCGAAACGTCCTGTCCATTCCTTCAAGTTTTGCAGCCTTTGAAGGAAATGGTTCTTCTCCCAAGTTTTCGATAGCTGAAAAAACTCTTGATAAAATGGCTTTAGGCAGACCGCGAAAATCTTTTTCAACTGATGGTTTCAATAAGACGCTATAAAATTCCATCTTTTTTTAGTTTATCTTTTATTTCTTCAAGCGAAATAGGTTTTTCATTGCGTCTTTCGGCAATTGTCGCTAAATCGTGTAAATCTTCCAACAGCTTTTTATATTTTTTGTAAGAAAGAATCACACTAACTTTTTTGCCATTTGTATCGATAATATATTGTTCAGCTAAAATTTCCATAATTGCACCTCAAATTAAACTATTTGTCATTTATTCCGTTAACTAGCCAATTATTATTCTCTTTTACAACTTCAACGTAAATTTCTCGCTGCTGGCTTCGCGTGTCCGATTTCCAAAAGAGCAAAAC
>JACCYR010000211.1 GCA_013696385.1 Acidobacteriota bacterium | reverse complement strand
ATGATTTATTGTTCGTAACCTTTGCAGGCTCTCATTTTTAGGATAGAAAATTTATGAGTATTATCAAAATAGTTATCTACACATTAGCATTTTTGTTGAGCCTTTTGTTTCTCGGACGTTTCTTTTTTTAAGCTGACGGTTCGGCAAAATTTTACTTTTGGAATTGTTTGGAGGAGAACGGAATCGGCGTTCTTATGTCTTTCAGCACAAATCTTTAAACAATTAGCGGTCAACCCTGACCGCTAATTTTATTTTCAGACCGTATTTATGACTGAATTAAGAAAAATCAAACGCGCTTTAATCAGCGTTTCGGATAAAACAGGAATTATTGACCTCGCCAAATCTCTGCAAAAGTTTGGCGTGAAAATTATCTCGACGGGCGGAACGGCGAAAACTTTGCGCGAAAACCAAATTGAAGTTATGGAAGTCGCCGATGTAACGGAATTTCCCGAAATGATGGACGGGCGCGTCAAAACTCTGCACCCGAAAATTCACGGCGCGTTTCTCGCTTTGCGCGACAACGAAGAACATCAACGGGCGATGAACGCGCACGGCATCGAGCCGATTGATTTGGTCGTCGTTAATCTTTATCCTTTTGAGGAAACGATTAAAAACGAAGACGTAAAACTCGAAGAAGCGATTGAGCAAATTGACATCGGCGGTCCAGCGATGATTCGTTCCGCCGCGAAAAACTGGCGCGATGTCGCAGTCGTAACCGACCCGCGGCTTTACGAGCGAGTGATTGACGAATTAACGGAAACGGGCGGTTCGCTTTCGCTTGAAACACGCCAAACCTTTGCCGCATTAGCATTTACGAAAACTTCATATTACGACACAATAATTAGTGAATATCTCGGCGAGCAGCTGTCTGACGAAGAATTTTTTTCGGTCGAAAATCTTGACCCGATGACGGAAAATCCGTTGTATCAAATGATGAAGGAATCCGGCGAATTTTTTGACGAAGATTTCGACAGTGGATTTGAAGATGAAGAATTCAGTAACAATAGACAGGCTTCGAAGGTTGAGAGAGACGAACCGAGTCAATATAAAGAGTTAAATTTAATCAAGGTTACCGATTTGCGTTATGGCGAAAATCCGCACCAAAAAGCTGCGCTTTATGATACGGGCGAAACAATCGGCATCGCGCAAGCCGAGGTTCTGCACGGCAAGGAAATGTCTTATAACAATTATTTGGACGCGGACGCGGCGTGGCGGCTGGTTTGCGATTTTGACGAGTTGGCTTGCGCGATTATCAAACACACAAATCCGTCTGGCGTTGGCGTTGGCGCAAATAACGCGGAAGCCTACAAACGCGCGTTGGCAACCGATCCGGTTTCGGCTTTCGGCGGAATTGTCGCGTTTAATCAAACGGTTGATGCAGACGCGGCAAACGCAGTCAACAAAATTTTTACGGAAGTCGTGATTGCGCCCGAATTTGCAGATGAAGCGTTGGAAATTTTTAAAAAGAAAAAGAATCTGCGCGTTTTGCGGGTTGAAAAGGTTGGAAACGAAGATTCACTTGAATATCGGACAATTTCCGGCGGAATGCTGGTGCAAAATCTTGACAATAAACAAATTACGGTTGGCGATTTGAAATTTGTAACAAAACGAAAGCCGTCCGATGAAGAAGTCCGCGCCTTGCTTTTCGCGTGGAAAGTCTGCAAGCACGTAAAATCAAACGCGATTGTTTTTGCCAATGAATTTCAAACCGTCGGAGTCGGCGCGGGACAAATGAACCGCGTCGATTCGGTCAGACTTGCCGCGATGCGAGCCGAACGCACAGAACTCGAATTAAAAAATACAGTTTTAGCATCGGACGCTTTTTTTCCGTTCCGCGACAATATTGACGAAGCCGCCAAATTCGGAATTACGGCAATTATTCAGCCCGGCGGTTCGGTCCGCGACGATGAAGTAATTCAAGCCGCCGACGAACACTCTTTAGCGATGGTCTTTACCTCTGACAGACATTTCAAACACTAATGAGTAATTGCCAAAGTGCCGCCGTTGTAGTAAATTTATTTTTTTCATTCACAAGGATTTATTATGGATGAATGGTTGAAGAACAACCTCGTCTGTCCGCGCGACAAGCGGAAGTTACAAATCAGCGAAAACAAACTGACCTGTTCGGAAAATCATATTTATCCGTTGGTTGACGGCATTCCGATAATGCTGCTCGAAGAAGTCGAGCATATTCACAACTATATCACCGAAACGCTTAGGGATGTCGCTAAACTTCAAACTTTGGAAAATTCGGAAAATAAATCAATTAATTTTGAGAACAAAGAAAACGAAGTTGACTCGTTTGTCCAAAGCGAAATTCCTCTCACCTGCGGTAATCTTTATATACCACTGCTTCACAATCTGAGCCGTTATCCGTTGCCCGAACTTCGTCTGCCGCAAAGCGCGGCGGGCGAAAGATTTCTCGATGTCGGCTGCAACTGGGGACGCT
>JACCYR010000186.1 GCA_013696385.1 Acidobacteriota bacterium | reverse complement strand
AGACAGGTTGAATGCGGAACGGACATTGCAACCTTGCAGGAATTGCTTGGGCATAGCAAAATTGAAATGACGAAAAGATATGTGCATCCTTCAAACGACCATAAGGCAGACGCAATGCGACGGATGGAAAATGCACGGCTTGAGTGGGAACACCAACAAGCGGAAAAAGCGCGTAGTTTGACCGTAGTTGTGGCAAAAGCAGCGTAGATTGCAAAACCTACCCACAAATCTCCCCACAGCGATATTTTTGAGAATTTTTGATAATACGTAAAATGCCGATGTCTATTGACTTTGGCATACTTTCGAAAAAATCAAATGAAAGAAAAACATATCCAACTTATCGGTGTTATTATCGCGGGAATTTATGCCGTTTTTATCGCGTGGATTTACTTGGTTGAGCCGAAATCTTTAACGGAAGTTCCGACCAAAGCGCAAACGACCTTTGAGAATGTAACGACCAAAGCGCAGGTTATAACAAATACTTACGAAGTTGACCAAGAAAAATTTAATGAAGGTTTAGCGGCTTTTAGAAAAGATAATTTCATCGCGGCGCGAGATTATTTCGAGCGAGCCGACCCCGAACGGCGCGATGCGAAAACACAGTTTTATTTCGCTTACAGCTTTTATCGGCAGGGTTTCGGCAAAGTTTATAACGACAATGAACTTTTCAAAAAAGGCTTGGAGCAGGTTGATAAAGTCATCGCGCTTGATAAAAATTTCAAAACCGACGACGCGGATTTGCAATTGAAAACGCCCGCCGAACTGAAAAACGAATTTGAAGAAGGCTTGAAAGTTACGGCAGAGGATTTCAATCCGTTCAAAGTTTTGCGCCAAAGGAAGTAAAATATGTTCAATGTCCAGAGTCCAGAGTCCAAAGTTGAAGATGATTCTTTTGAAAATTTGCAAATTATAGACGGCGAATTATTGGAAGTTTCAAGCAGCGACAACATTGATTATTCTGTTGAAGAGCAAATAGAAGTTGCGCCGCGAGTCGAAAAACAAATTGTCAAAGACCAAAAACCAAAGACCGAAAACCAAAAATTCTACCTGCAATACATCCTTTTGCCGCTGATTTTTCTGACTGCCGCATTGCTC
Source organism: Acidobacteriota bacterium (assembly GCA_013696385.1). Classification (GTDB taxonomy): domain Bacteria; phylum Acidobacteriota; class Blastocatellia; order Pyrinomonadales; family Pyrinomonadaceae. Next base: position 1,178 of record JACCYR010000186.1, on the reverse strand, counting down.
GGCGGTTTGCGTTTAAGTGCGACAGATAGCGCGTTAATTTTTCTGAAACCGCCGCTTATTTGTTTAATTTTTGCGACTATTTTACTTGTTTTGTTTTTTCGGTCAGGTTTGCTGAAACTCGAAGGCTGGTTTTCTGAGAGTTTTTCAATGTTGAAAAACACTGCCAACGTCGGCATTCTGCTTACACTTTTTTTTGCTTCAACGCAGATTTTTAATTCGCTTTTGCCGGAAACAGGTCTGCCGTTCTGGGTCTTTGCGTTCTGTTTTTTCTGGACGCTGTGGAACAATCTGTTCGTCGAATTTCAAGGCAAACGGCTTTTGCAGAGTTTGGGAAGTGTTTTTGCGCTTGCGTTTGTTTCAAAATACTTGATTTTGGCTTATCTGACGGCACCGACGAGCGAGAGTTGGTGGCGCGGAATTTTGGAAAATCCGACGCAGGAATTTTTCACTCTTTTGTTTGATTTGCCGCGCTTTGCCGCCGGAACCGGCTATATCCAATTTTTCGCCGTTATTTTCTATCTGCTCGGACTTTTTCTTCTGCCACCTGTTTCGGCTGGCGAGAAATAGATTTAAAGATTTAAGTTCAATCAGCGAAATTTAACTCAAACGGTGCTTCTTCTTCTAAAAATTCTTCCGAAATAACTTGATAAAGTTTATCGGCTTCTTGGCGAGAAATTTGTTTTTTGGCGGGAACTCCGAGGATTTTTACTTTCGTCAAACGATTTCCTTTTTTTATTTCAATCTCATCGCCCGTTTTGACTTCGCGCGAAGATTTCGCCGTCAAACCGTTGATTTTCACTAATCCGGCATCGCAAAATTTTTGCGCCAGAGTTCGGCGCAAAATTAAACGGCTGGCTTTTAGAAAAAGGTCAAGACGCATTTTCTTAAGTGATAAGTGATAAGTAAGAATTTATCTTACTTATCACTTATCACTTATTTTTCGCTTTTCTTGGTTTCGGCTTTTCTTTCTTGCACAGGTAAAAACGGCGCAACCATCGGACGATATTTGTCGTTAATTTTTAAGTAAGCCTCGTCGCGCAAAGTTGTCAGATACTTTTTGCGTTCTTCGGGTAATTTTCCGTAAGTCATCGCTTTTCGGACTTCGGTTTCGTCAAAAAACGACTCGCTGCTGGCTTTTGAACGCTCGTCAACACGAAAAATTTCAATTCCTTCGACAA
>JACCYR010000159.1 GCA_013696385.1 Acidobacteriota bacterium | reverse complement strand
GGTCAACGCATCTAAGCATTGATCGAGAAACTTTCCGCCGTTGTATACGGGAACAATGATTGATATGAATGGAAGTTTATCCATCTACAACTTCCTTAACTTCTTCAACTCTCTCCGCTATCACGATGTTTATTGGCATAGCAGAGAATATGAAAGGATGGCCCGATGATGTAGAGGCAAGATCGAATGAAAGAAGTTTTTCTGAGCGCCTCGTATATCGCAACTTGGAAGTTTTCCAGAGCGGAGAGATTCTTGAGTTCTTGTTGAGGTAAGCTGGGAAATAAAATCCGGTAGTCTTGAAAGGAAACATGTTTTAATAACTTACTTATTTCAAAGAAAGACAGCACCCTCAGGTGTCGATAAGGAATTCCTTTAATCAGCTTGACGTATCTGCCCATCCATTTTCGAGGTAAAAACCCGACCCCCCAGACACGCACATGGGGTTCCGGCGTGAGACCAAACCTATTTGGAGTCGTAAGAAAAAGAACTCCATTGCTATCTAAAAGACGACGGCATTCTTTGAGCATGTCCTCTTGATCTCTCACATGCTCCAAGACGTTTTCAGCAACAATTAAATCAAAAGTTTCTTCCTCGAAGGGAAGAGCTTCTGCGCAGGCGCATACCAAGGGCACATTCAAGTTCAGTTCATCAAGCCTTTTTTTGGCAATAACCAACCAGCGAAAAGCAATATCAATTCCGACCACCTGTTTGAATTGTGCTTTTGCAGCAACCAGAAATCCTCCTGTTCCGCATCCTATTTCCAATACAGCATTAAAACCTGTTTGATCTTTCTTCCTGCTGTGCGCCTCGATCTCTTTCAGATTTTCCACTCCCTTTGCAACCAAGGCGAAGGTGCGTTTCATAAAACGTTCGGCGCGATCTTCCGGAACTTCCGGCGTGATACTCCAGTAGAGTCGCACCAATCCCTTGAAATCTAAGTTGTTGGCCTCAGCTTTTTCGATTAGAAACCTTGCTTTCTTATAGTCATCTTCATAGCTGATATATGAATCAGGAAAAACACGAAAGTCCGGGATGCCTAGCACAACCGGATATTTTCTGTCGCATCGTGGACATGAGTATTCTTCCCCCGTAAAGTTCAATGAACCTTTACACTGCGGACAGCAGAAGACCGGAAATTGCGACACCCCTAACATAGACGAACTTGTACCGCTCCGTCTCCAATGGCTCCCGGAACAATCGCCTCATGCGTGGCGGCAGTCATCAACCAGTCATGGAGTTCTGGTGTGGTAATCCGCAACTCACTCGCGAAGGTGAATAGAACCCAAGTCGGATCGCGTGCGTTTTCGAGCCACTGATGCAGTTGATCTGAGTTTTCGACCATTCACGAACTTTGTCGATTGAATTTGGCTTGAGTCTGATTTTGATGCAACGAGTTTCGTATTTCATTTTTCAAACAAATCGCTTTGACGTTGCCGCCAGACCGAGACTTCGGCATCGCCGAGAGTTGCCGGAAAAGTTTGCACTACTTCCCAATCTTGCCCGATCCGCGCTTCGAGGTCGGGATGCGTCAAGCGCAGACCGCGTGGCAGGGTAGTTACCAAATACGCGCCGCGCGCGTCGTGTGCGGATAAAATCGAATCGAGCATTTTAACCGAGCGCACGGCAAAAAAATCTTCGTCTTCTTTGAGATTAAATTCTTTGGCGTAAAAACGATAACCGTTTTCCATGTGATGAACAGCGAGAATTATCTCGCCGGGTTTGCGTTGCGCTTCGATAAACGCCAAAGAAGTGCGATAAGGTTGTTTCGGCACGGAATAATAACGTCTGAGCGAAGCCAGCGAGACAACACATCCTAAAAGCACAACCGCCGTCGCAAGTTTTGCCGATAAAACGTCCGGTGTTCGACTGACTTTGTTGGCAATAAATTGAGCGACGCTGTCAATGCCTTGAATCATAACCAAAATAGCGATAGGGGAAGCAATTAAAAGGAATCGGGGCGCGATGTTGAGGCGATTTAATATCAAATAAGCGACGGTCAAAATGACGGGCAAAACAAGCGATGCGGTCAATGTCCAGTGCCGTTTGAAAAGAACGACGAATCCGACGGCGGCGACGGTCGCGGCAAAAGGGAACGCCAGCAATATCAGACTTGTTCCGAATCCGGCGGAAATACCTCGAATCATTTCCGCCACAAATTCCATCGAAAGCGGAGAGTAACCGCTTGCCGGATCGCTCCAAGTGGTTTGGGCATAAACGTAGGCTTGCGGAATAAAAGTCGCATAAAGCTGAAAGACCAGAAACGCCGTTACGCCGAATACGGCAATCAGCCGATACAGAAGAGGAAACGGCGAATCTCCGCGACGCTTGATTATTACGAGTGCCACCGCGCCGATTAAAATGTGGGCGGCAAAGACAAAACTGCTGTTCAGTAAAGATGCCATATTAAGCAACATTGCCGCGACGTATAAAATCCAGATTCTTAGGCGGTCTTCTTGTAATCCTTTGACAAACAGCCCGCAGGCAAGCGTCGTAAAAAACAATTGCATCGAATAACCGCGCACGTTTTGTGAATAGAAGATGTGATGATACGACACTGCCAAGAGTAGCGCGGCGCAAAGGCTGGAGCGTTGCGAAAGCATCAAGCGAGAAACCCAATAAAATACGGGAATCGTCGCCGCGCCGAAAATTGCTGCCGGAAGGCGAACAGCCCATTCCTGTTCGCCAAAAAACGCGATGGCGAGTTTCATTAATAAAGTGTTGAGCAAATGATTATTTGCACTGACGAAACCAGTTAGGACGTGCAACGTCGGCATCGGGCTGAAGAAAAAAATCGTCGTAATCTCGTCAAGCCAGAGTTCTGAATCAAGATGAAACAGCCGCAGAACTAAGGCTAAGACCGTAACCGCCGTCATCAACCAAAACGAAGCGAAGCCGAAATCAATTTTGTTTTCTTCGGTTGTAATTAAAAGCCGTTGGTCGTCGGACAGGCGTGTGTGGGTTCGGCGTTTCAATCCGAACCAAAGAAACGCCAATCCTTCGATAACAAAGGAAATTTGCAATAGCGTAACGCCTTTTATCGGCGGCAGTTTCTGAATTGACGCGGTGGAGTCGTCGGCTTGCCTAATCCACGTCATATCAGCTTCGGATTTCGGCACCGCGTTATACCAATCTCGCGGCAGAAAAACCCCCGTGAGAATAAAAATTATCCCTAGAATCAAGAATATTTTATGCCACTTCATAATAACGGACAAAACCTCGATTTTCATTTATTCTTCCCAACAAATTTATCTTAAATAGTCGGACAAAGTTGAAATGCCATAAAGTCGGTTGTTTTCATTTTATTTCCAACTTGGCAATAAAATGTAGATTTCTGCCAAAAAAATAATCTGCCGGTTTTGGATACATTTCCAATTTTTGTTCCCAATAATCAATTTTTACGCCAAGTTTGTCCAAGGATTCGTGCCATTGTTGTTTTGACCAATAATTGTAAGGCAAATTAACACCGTATTTAGCATTTCCAACGTAATCCATAAACCTTAAAGTTGGTCCAGCTAAAAAACCATTGCAAGTGTGGTCTTTGAGAATTATGTATTTTCTGGCGACACGCTTTGCTTCTGACAAAAGGATGTTTGCGTCTACGGTGTGATGCAAAACATCTACTAACATTACTACGTCGAAATCTTTGTCAGGATATGGCAGATGTTCGCCATCAAATTTATCTATTGGAAAATAGCTTTTTTCTCGGATTAAAACGTCAACTCCATTGACTTTAATGTCACTTCGTTTTTTCGTAATAAGATTGGCAATCAATCCATCGCCGCAACCAACATCAAGCAAACTAGCGCCCATTGGAATTAGTTTTGCCAGATGTTCCGAGAGTTTCACAACTCTCCGGTTATGAACATATTTATCGTGTAATTGGTCAAAACCGTTCATTTTCTTTTCATTCCCAAAATACTCACAAAAAAGCCTGACAAAAGAGTTTGGAAGCCTAAAGCAACTAAAGTGGCACCTGTTATTACATACCGCATCGTATGGGAATAATCTAAATCACCAAATTTAACTTCACGCCATTCGTTTATTGAAATTACCAAAAACAGAAAGCCAACCAGAAGCATTATGGCGGAAATTATCAAACCACGTTCAAGATTGATAACCTCAAAAAACTTGTTAAGTTTCCTATCTTCCGGCATTAAACCTTCACCAATAGCAAAAGTCTTGGTAAAAACGGCGAATAAAACTGACTGATAACCGCATAAAATTGCCAAACTCCCGAACAAAACCGTATGTAACCCAAAAGTTACTTCATTGTTGATAGAAAAACCTAACAAACCTGCGATATAACCCAAGATACCAAGTAAAATCAGCAAAAAACCAGGCAACAAAAAAAGCCAACGCGGTGAATACATCAAGAAAAATCTCAAAGTTCGCCAACCGTCGCGGAATGTTTTAAGATGTGGGGCGTGAGATTTTCTGCCGTCAGGATGAAGCGTTATAGGAACTTCGGCAATTTTTATGCCATTTGTTTTACAATAGAGGCTTGACTTAATTATCATTTCTGTCGCAAACTCCATTCCTGTGCAACGCTGATTCAAGCTAAGATAATGCTCTTTTGTAAAACCTCGCAATCCGCAATAAACATCGTGAATCGGTGCTTTAAACCAAAGTCTGACCATTTGTGAAAACATCGGATTTCCCCACCAGCGATGTAAAAATGGCATCGCATTTGGCAAAACCGTTCCGCCGCCCGAAGGCAATCGGCAACCTTGAACTAAATCAAAACCTTCTCTCAGTTTTTCGACAAATCTTGGAATTTCGAGAAAATCATAACTGTCATCGGCATCACCCATTATCACAAATTTGCCATTTGCTGACTCAATACCACCCATCAAAGCATTTCCATAGCCTTTTTCTTTGACGTGGATAACTCTTGCTCCATTTCTCTCTGCAATTTCAATTGAGCCATCGGTACTTCCATTATCGGCAACTATTATATCTCCAATAATTGAAGCGTCTTTCATCGCTTTCTGAGCTTTTTGGATACAAATTTCAAGCGTATCAGATTCGTTTAAACAAGGCATCACAACTGAAAGTTCCATATCTTTCTCATCAGACATAATTTTAATCATAGGACTTTCGCTTTTGAAGAAATATAATTTAACTGTTAAGAACCTTTGCTTGCCACAAGTTAGCCAATTGTTGAATAAACGTCGTGTGCGAAGGTAACTTGAGGAAAAATGAAGATAATGTTTTCAGATAAATTTTCTTCATTAACGATGAAATTAAAAAATTTCTTTCAGTTCTTCAACCACGCCTTCGCGCTTTTTCCATTCAAGTTTTATTGTTGAGATTTTCTTCATTAACGTATCATTAAATTTCCTGCATCGCTATAAAGTTCTCTCAACGTCTTCGTGCGAAACGTCGTAATGGGTAACTATTCTAATCGAAAATTCGGACGCAACCAAAAACTCGACGCAAGTTTTTGGTTTTGCGTCGAGTTTTTCTCAATTATGTTGAAAAATTTTACGGCTTCGTTTTTCTAAAAACTTTTATCGCGCGGTCAGGATAATCGGAGATGATTCCGTCCAAATCAAATTTTTTCATATTCTCTAAATCGGAAATTTCATTGACCGTCCACGGCACGATTTTGATGTTGCGCGTCCGACAGTAAGCAACCATCGCCGCGTCAACCAGGGAGAAATGCGGGCTGTATGCGTCGGGTTGAAATCCGAGACTTGTCAGATTTTTTTCGATTCCGTCCTTGTTTGAAACCAGTAGAGCGAGCGGCAGTTTAACGGAAAGTTTTCGCAGTTCCTTGAGCGGACGTACGTCGAACGATTGGATTATCACATTCTTTTGCATTTTGTTCGCCAAAACTTCGTCGTAAATCCGTTTGGCAAAAACCGCGGGTGTCGGATGAAAAACATTGTCGCCTGCCGGATTTGATTTTATCTCGATGTTGTATTTGACGGGTTTCGATTTGTTTTTCCGAATATATTTTTGCGTTTCGTTAAATACATCTTTTAGAAGAGGTTTATAAACCTTCATTTTTTGCTGTTCGGGAAAATTTTTATTTCCGCGACTTCCGACATCGTAAAGTTTGATTTCGGCATAATTCATTTTATACAAATTGAATTCTTTCTCTCGGTCTTCGGGAATCGGTTTGCCGTTTTTGTCGAGGGAAATAACGGATGAAAACCAAGGCTCGTGCGAAATGACGATTTGGTTATCCTGGCTGATAACTGCGTCGAGTTCGAGGGTGTCCACGCCGAACTCCAACGCTTTGATAAAAGACGGAATCGTGTTTTCGGGCACCCAGCCGCGTGCGCCGCGATGTCCTTCAATTTCAACCGTCGCGGCGGTTTGGGCGAAGGTGTTGATTGAAAATAAAAATAACGCGCAAAGGAAAAGTTTTTTCATAGCTCAAATATATTTGGTTTGGTAACGAATCATATAGCCGTGCATAATTAGCAATAAATTATGTGAATCAATACTAAGAAAGTTAATCCAAAAGGTGTTTTGGTCGGGAGCGCAGGCATCTTGCCTGCACGGCTTGCGCCGGCAATCTAAAACGGTTGACAATTGGCAATTTCGGCGACGCTTCGCT
>JACCYR010000224.1 GCA_013696385.1 Acidobacteriota bacterium | reverse complement strand
CCGATGACGCGCCCGCCGACGGCTGAAATCTTCGCCAGCCAGCTTCGCTCGTATTCCGAAAATATCATCAGTATTTTTCGGCGAAAGATGTTTGAAAAGTCGGACCGCAACTGCTTGTTCGAGGGCTTGGCAGATAAAACCTGATGCAGTTTTTCTTCTAAAGGCGTTCCCAAAATAGTGTCTGGAATATCAATTTCAATCAAAACTTTCGGCATAAACTTAAACCTCTAAATATTGTTTGGAATTTCAACCTTTTTCGCATCGCGCCAAAGCCGTTGCAAATCGTAAAAGTCGCGTGCTTCCTTCTCAAAAATATGCACGATAAAATCGCCATAATCAAGCAAAATCCATTCGGCTGAATTGTAACCTTCGATGCGAATTGCTTTTGTTTTCAATTGCTTTTTGAGCTGTTCGTTTATCTCGTCGGAAATTGCCTGCACTTGCCGCTGGTTTGCGCCGCTGACGATAATAAAAAACTCCGTAAAACTCGCAATCTCGCGCAAATCAAGCGCGACCATATCAAACGCTTTTTTCTCGCTCGCGCAAGTCAGGGCAAGTTTGACCGCTTCATCCAAATCGGCAAAAGGTGTTTGTGTTTCAACATCTGTAACAGATTCTAAATTCTCACGTTGCAGAGTTTTTTCTTTTGTAGCTTCCATAATTTCATTTATCACTTAACAATGAAATGATAAATGATAAATGTTAAATGTTAAATGTAAAGTTTGTATTTTTCGATGTATTTTGCAACCTCATTTGGCACAAGTTCGCGCCAATCATTCGCTTTCTCTCTGATTTTTTGCCGAATTTCCGTCGCCGAAATGTCTAATTGAACTGCATCAGTTATGTAAATTCGTACTTCGTAATTCGTAATTTGTAATTTGTCTTTCTGCCGTAGGTCAACAATTCTTTCCCAAATATCTTCCGTAATGTGCGAAAAACCGATTTCATAGTCGGGACGAGTTACAATAATTATATTCGTCAATGTCAGAACTTTTCCCCATTCGCGCCAAGTCGTGATTTCCTGCCACGAGTCTGCGCCCATCACGAAAAAAATCTGTGCGTCGGTTAATTCATTTTTCAATTTCAACAAGGTTTCAACCGTGTAAGGTTTTTCGGGCGCGTCAAGTTCCACTTTTGAAACTTTAATTTTAGGCTCGTCATTTGTCGCTAAACAAAGCATTGCGTAACGATAAAACGCGGAAGTCGGATTTTTATCCTTTTTGTGCGGCGCGTGAAATGCGGGAATAAAAACAAATTCATCAAGTTCGAACAAATCAATCAGCTTTCGTGCAATCATCAAATGCCCGTTGTGAAGCGGGTCAAACGAGCCACCGTAAAATGCGATTTTTTTCATTTTTGCCACCGCAAAACACAAAGAGAAGTTAGCCGCGAAAAGGCACAAAAAACGCAAAAAAATTAAGATTTTGTTTTCTTTTGTGAATTTTTGCGGCTAACCTGTTTCATAAATTTCTATCCTCTCCGTGATCTCTGCCGCTAAATCATCCAACCAATTTGCGACAAAATTAACGAGTTCCCGCGTTCCTTGATTCGTCACGGCGGAAATTGCAAAAAAAGGTTTTCCGTCTTTTTTTGCTTTTTTCTTCAAACTTTCCAATCTTTCCGGCTCGTCAAGCGCGTCAATTTTTGTTGCGACAACAACCTGCGGTCTTTCCGCGAGTTCCGCGTTATAACTTGCGAGTTCGCGGTTGATAATTTCGTAATCTTCCACCGCGTCGCGTCCCGAAAGCGAAGAAACATCAACCAGATGAAGCAAAAATTTCGTGCGCTCGACGTGGCGCAAAAACCTGTCGCCGAGTCCCGCGCCTTCGGACGCGCCTTCAATCAAACCGGGAATATCGGCAACTACAAAGGTTTTAAATTCGCCCATATCAACCACGCCCAAATTCGGCTCAAGCGTTGTGAACGGATAATCAGCAATTTTCGGTTTGGCGGCGGAAATAACCGAAATCAAAGTAGATTTTCCGGCGTTTGGAAAACCAACCAAGCCGACATCGGCAATCAGCTTTAATTCTAACTGTAATTCGAGTTCCTCGCCCGGTCTGCCCGTGTAATGATAACGCGGCGCACGGCGCGTCGGCGTGGCGAAATGCTGGTTGCCCCAACCGCCCTTGCCGCCTTTTGCCGCGAGAAAACGCTGTTCAGCTTCGGTAAAATCAAACAAGAGTTCGTTTGTTTCGGCATTAAAAACTTGTGTTCCGATGGGAACTTTGACGATTTCGTCCGCGCCGTCCTTGCCGTGGCGGTTTGAGCCTTCGCCGTGTCTGCCGCGCTCGGCTTTGTGTTCGGGATTGTAGCGCAAATGCAGCAAAGTGTTTAAGCCTTCGTCCGATTCAAGCCAGACATCGCCGCCTTTTCCGCCGTCGCCGCCCGAAGGTCCGCCGCGCGGAACAAATTTTTCACGCCGAAAAGCAGTTACGCCATCGCCGCCGTCGCCTGCTTTTATTTTGATTTTTACACGGTCAATAAACATCTTTAGATTTTAGATTTTAGATTTTAGATTTTGGATTGGCATACACTTGAGTTCAGAATTTATGTCTAAAACTTATTTATCTAAGCAAAAGGCAAACTAAAGTTTGAACTCTAGACCTTTGAACTCTAAAGTTTATAAACAAAAAGAAAACGCCACGCCAAGCTAAAAATCAATGGTGTATGCGTTTCTTTAGAGTTTTTGCGGAATGCGTAAAACAAAACCAATTTTGCCAGCCGCAAATTTAAAATAGCAGTTTTTAAGCAGTTGCGGGTGCAAGTTCAGTCGCGCCTTCCGCGTAGACACTGATGAATTTGCCTTTTTGACCTTTGCTTTCAAATTTGACGAAACCGTCAATTAAGGCAAACAATGTGTCATCTTTGCCGCGTCCGACGTTTTTGCCCGGTTTCCATTTGGTCCCGCGCTGTCGCGCCAAAATGTTGCCGCCGCGAACTTTTTCGCCGCCAAATTTCTTTAAGCCTAATCTCTGTGCGTTTGAATCGCGCCCGTTGCGCGACGAGCCAACGCCTTTCTTATGAGCCATTTTTTAATTTTGGATTTTGGATTTTGGATTTTGGATTGCTGAAACAATCTGAAATCTGAAATCTGAAATCTTTCCTCCTCACTAAATTTTGTCAATCGTAATTTCCGTGTAATCTTGACGATGACCTTGTTTACGTTTGTATTGCTTGCGGCGTTTTTTCTTGAAAACAATAATTTTCTCGCCGCGCCCGTGTCCGATGACGGTGGCATTAACTGTTGCTTCGCCAAGTTTTGCGTCCTTGCCTTCGCCGGAAAGTAAGGCTTCGATTTCAACTTTATCGCCTTGTTTTTTGTCAATGCTCGGCACGCGCAAAGTTTGCCCTTCTTCAACCGCAAACTGTTTTCCGCCTGTTTTTATAATTGCATAACTCATTATGATTGTTATCTCCTTCACTTATGACAAGAATGCTTATCAATCGAAAAATGTTAATTATACGTGAAACACACATTGAAGGTCAATCAGACTTGGAAGTTTTCCGAAAAAATCTAATTAAAATCAAGTCCCGAGAATGTTTTCAACTTTCATAACTTGTAGCTGCTTGCGCCAATTTTCCGCTAAATTAAACCGATAAATTTCAATTTCCGGCGAAACGGTTTGCGCTAAAAACTTAAAATCGCGGTGAAAACTCAAAGTCGGCGCAACCAGATAGCAGAGCGTCGGTGCGTCGGCAATTTCCAAATCGCCAAAAAGTTTTGCTTTATTTAGATTTCCATTTCGACGGTTTAGTTCGATTTTTCGCCAGTAATCAATGGCTTGAAAAACCATTTCGCGGTCAGGCGAAACTTTCAGTTCGATAATGATTAAACGCCCGTCGCGTCTGAGAGCAAGCAAATCAATTTTGCCGTGTTCAGCGCGAAACTGATTATAAAGCGGCGATAAAATTAAATTTCCATCAAGCAATTTGATATTCCGCCGCAAAATCGCTTCGAGCCACGCTTCGGGTGCAAGCCCAAAAAGCGCATGGCGTTTATTCGGCGTGTCGAAACGGCGGTAAATTTCCAGATTTTCCAGCAAATTAAAAAAATCTTCACGAGATTTTTCATTCAAAATCCGCTTGTCGCGTTCAATACCGAACCAACATTTTTCCGCGCCTAAAGTTTTCCTGACACGCGCCAATGGCAAGCCTTCAAAACGCAAAGTTTCGCCCTGTTTGGTAAAAAGAACGTCAATTTTTCCGGGCGCGAACTTGATAATTTCCTGCGCCGTTTGGCTAGTTTGCACATTTTCCGTCAAAGAAATTTTTTTTGGCTTTTCGCGCCATAAGTCAGATATCTTTAAGTTTCTTTGTAAAATTATTTTTTGGCTTTGCGCCTTTGCGTCTTTGCGGGAAATTTCAAATATTTTAAGTTTTTCTTTCCAAATTTCTCGCAACAAAGCGTGAAGTTTTCGCAGATTTCTGAGCAGTTTCTTTTCCGCCAAAATCCAAACTTCTCCAATCGGCTTTCTCTTGCGCTGTTCCAATTTTGTCAGCCATAAAATTGCCGTTGAAATAAGAATTTCCGGAGTTGCCGTTTCGGAAACATCGGCTAAAACTGCTATTTGTTTGCCGTTTAGATTTTCAAGAGTTATCTGCCCGAAACGTCCATTTTCTTTGTTCAAAGCAACACGAACGAGTTTTGTGTTTTTGATTTCCGAAACAAGTAGATTGGCGATTTTGTTGGCTTTTTCAATTCGCGCAAGTTCAATTGTTGCGTCTAATTCTTTGGCGGAAATGCGCGGAACAAGCCGAATCCTTTCGCGTTCCCTCTCAAAGTTGCGCGTCAATTCAAGCAAGACCTCACCTTTCTTTTGTTTAAATTCGACAACGCGCCACGTCTGAAAACCTTTTTCATCTAAAAAGCTAAAGACAATTTTATTGTGTTTTATTTCGAGTTCAAGTTCATCTTTTTGCAGCGCAAAAGTTTTGCCCGACGAATGAATCAGAAGCCATTCATTTTGTAATTCGAGCAGATTTCTTATTTTTGTGAGTGTGACTTCAAGATTCATTTATGTAATCTTTGCGCCTGACTAAGAAATTCTGCCGGTGTGAATCCACAATTTAGGATGAATATATTCATCGTAATCAATCGTGACTCAAAACATTTAATATGTCTATATTAAAACATACGCCT
>JACCYR010000122.1 GCA_013696385.1 Acidobacteriota bacterium | reverse complement strand
TTTTCTTCGGCTTCAATCTTTATTTTTTCATAACTGCCGTCGGCATTTAAGATTTGGGCATTCGAATTATCTTTGAGATAGACATCTAAAATTTCTTCTCTGATATTTTTACGAAGCCGCGCGTCTTTTATCGGCACAACGGCTTCGACTCTTTTATCGAGGTTGCGGTGCATCCAATCCGCGCTTCCGATGTAAATTTCTTCGTTGTCGCCACCCGCAAAATAAAAAATTCGGCTGTGTTCGAGAAATCTGCCGACGACAGAAACGACGCGGATATTTTCCGAAAGACCTTCAATGCCCGGACGCAAAACGCAGATGCCGCGCACGATTAAATCAATTTTCACGCCCGCTTGCGAAGCTCGATAAAGCGCGTGAATGATTTTGTCGTCGGTCAGAGAGTTGATTTTGACAATAATTCGCGCCTGTTTGCCGCTTATTTGGTTTTCGGTTTCGCGTTCGATTAACTCCAACATTCGCTCGCGCAAGTTTATCGGCGCAACGAGCAGTTGGCGATATTCGGTTTGATAGGAATAGCCGGTCAGAAAATTGAACAAATCACTGACATCTCTGCCGATTTCTGCATTGGCGGTCAGCAGTCCCAAATCGGTGTAAATCCGCGAAGTCGTCGGATTATAATTGCCCGTAGCGAGATGAACATAACGGCGCAATTCGTCGTTTTCGTGCCGGACGACGAGCGTAACTTTCGAGTGCGTTTTCAATCCGCTCATTCCGTAAATAACGTGAACGCCTTCATTTTCCAGCCGCCGCGCCCATTCGATATTGTTTTCTTCGTCAAATCGCGCTTTGAGTTCGACCAACGCCGCGACCTGCTTTCCGTTTTGACTGGCTTTCATCAAAGAATTGACAATCGGCGAATCTTTACCCGCCCGATAGAGACAAATTTTGATGGCGCGAACCTTGTCATCTTCCGCCGCCGCATCAATAAAATCGGTGACGGTGCTGTAAGCCGTGAATGGATGATGAAGCAGAACATCTTGTTTTTTCAGCGTGTTGAAGATATTTTCATCGCCTCGCAGAGGTTTCGGAATCGAATAGCGAATCGGTTTATCTTTCAAATCGGGACGGTCAATCAAATATAAAGTCATCAAATCAGGAATGTTCAAAAATCCTTCGAGCCGATAAACGTCGTCGGTTACGCCAGTAGATTTGGTCAGATTTTTTATCATTTCATCGGGCATCGAAGCGGCGACTTCCAAGCGGACGGGAAAACTAAAACGGCGTTGATGATGCAGTTCGCGCTCCATTGTCCGCAAAATATCGCCCGCTTCGTCCTCGCGCAGTTCGAGGTCAGCATCGCGCGTCAGCCGAAACAAATGACATTTATTCGTCAGCATATTCGGGAAAAGATAGCGGACGTTTTCGGCGACGAGTTCGCCGAGCAGAGCAAAACGAGTTTCGCCATCGCTGACCGGAATCAGGCGCGGCACATTCGGCGGCAGTTTTATCCGCACAAACCGATTTTTTTTAAATAGATAACCGAGTTTGCCGTGGTCATATTCCGGGTCGGGTTCAACAATCAAGCTGATATTTAAACTCAAATTGGAAACATACGGAAACGGATGGCTTACGTCAACGGCTTGCGGCGTGAGAACGGGAAAAATATTTTGCAGAAAATAATTTTCGAGGTTCTTTTTCTCGTCCCGTCTTAAATCTTTAATGGAAACAAGTTTTATATCGTGTTCGGCAAGCTGCGGCAAAACTTCATTGTGCAGACAGCGCATCTGTTCGGCGAGCATCGGGCGCAGACATTTGCGGATTGCATGCAATTGTTCCTGCGCCGTCATTCCGTCGCGTGATTTTTCGCGGATGCCTTCGGCAATCTGTTCTTTTAAACCCGCCACGCGAATCATAAAAAATTCGTCCAAGTTGGTCGAAAAAATTGCCAGAAATTTGAGCCGTTCGAGAAGCGGCGTGCGCTCGTCCAAGGCTTCTTGCAGCACACGGCGGTTAAATTCCAGCCAACTCAACTCGCGGTTTAAAAGATATTGCGGATCGCCCGCCGCCAATAGTTTTTTTGCTTTTTTTGATGCAGACGCAGTTTTTTGAACGACAAGATTCATAATATCTTAAAATTTTAGATAATTGTCAGGCTAAAGGCAAAAAATCTGATGTTAAATTTTTCGCGGAAAAAGCGGGAATGTGTTTTCTTAATTGAAATGTAGAAAATGGGTTTGGTTTGAGAACAAGAAAAGGAGAAAAGGAGATGAGAAGAAAAGGAGATAAGAGCCAGTCGCTCACATCCTCCTTTTCTCCTCATCTCCTTGTTAGGTTTTTTACGGAATGTATTGCTTTGGTATCGGCAAATCGGAAGCCGCGCCAAAGTTTGTGGCGATGAAACCGGCGGTTGAACGATTGACATACCAAGTTCCGTTACGGAAAACCGCAATGTCTGTTTTGCCGTCGCCATCGTAATCGCCCGGCACGGGAATGTCCGTCGAAATGCCGAATAACTCCGCTTGGAATCCACCGCTTCTCTTAACGATATACCACGTGCCGTCGGACGGACGGAATACAGCGACATCGGTTTTGCCATCGCCGTCGTAGTCTGCTGGAACGAGTTTATCGCTTGGCAAACCGAAGAAAACGGCTTGTATTCCGCCAGTTGATTGATTGATAAACCAAGTTCCGTCGCGGAAAACGGCAAGGTCGGTTTTGCCATCGCCGTCATAATCGGCGGGAACGGGAATATCGCCGCTTGTGCCGAACGGCAATGTGAGAATTCCGCCCGTGCTTTTCTGAATAAACCAAGTTCCGTCGGACGGACGGAACACAGCGACATCGGTTCTACCGTCGCCGTCGTAATCGCCAACCGCCGGAATGTCGCTGGCAAAGCCCCACGCCGTTGATGTAAAACTCAAACCGTTACTGTTAAGAATGTAAAAAACAGCAGCATTGTTACCGTCATTTGGACGGAAAACGGCAGTATCGGTTTTGCCGTCGCCGTCATAATCGCCCGGCACAAGCCTGTCGGAAGTCGCGCCCCAGCTTAATGCTTTGAATCCGGCGGTGCTTTGGTTGAGATACCAATTACCGTCGCTCGGACGAAAAACGGAAACGTCGGTTTTGCCGTCGCCGTCAAAGTCAGCACGGGTTTTGAGCGTCGGTGCAGAACAAGAATAACTCGTAATAACTTCGATGCCGTCAATGTTCCAGCCGACAGAAGAAGTGTTAGAGTCTTCGCCAAAACGCCATCTGAATTTAACCGCTTGACCGCTAGCTGAAGCCGGAAGCAAAACTCTCGTGATAATATAGCCGTTTGAGTTTCCCGTCCACGCTTGCCGTCCGTCTAACGGATTTTGATTGACAGCCAAACTGCCATTGTAACCGCCTTCTAAAAAGCTACCGTTGGCGGTTAAAATATCCTGAAATGCCGCACCGCCGATGCTGATTTCTAAAACACCGCCGTCCCAACCGCCTTCCGTGTTGTAATTGTTACGAAATCTGAGAACCGACGCGGCTGATGCAATGTTATAACTTGGTGATTCCAGAATAGTTCCGCCGACAGTTCCGGTGTTTGGGGTAAATGCCGAATTGGGAGCGGTGTTTGCCGTTCCTGTTTTTGTTACCCAATTTATGCCGCCGCCTGTTTGTGTGCTTGCCCAGCCGGTTGGCAGATTCGGCGCGGTAACGCCATCAAAACTCTCGGCACTGCCGACTGTTGGCTGACCGATTAACAGAATGCGAGTTTCGGTTTTTGCGCCTAAACTGCTGTTGATGTTAAAAGTTAATGTCAAGACACTGCCGCACGGCTGACTAATCGGAACATTATAGCTGACCGGGCGCGTTACGGTTTGATTATTTGAAATATCGCCATAATTCGCACTTCCACCGCCAACTACTTGAAGTGTTGTTCCAACTGCCATATTGCCGGTGTTGTTAGTTAGCGGAATGTTTAAAACAATCGATTCGCCCGGTTCGGCAAAACCGTTATTATTGCCCACCACGTCGCTGAAAGAAAAGTTAGGTGTTTGGACTATATTCGGCGAATCAAATGCTTCGGTTACATTCGCCGGAGAAGTTGTATTGATTTTTGCGCTAAAGCCCATTCCGCGAATTCGGAAACCTTCCCAAACGTCGGCGACATCCGCCGCTGAACCGCCTGTTTGCGCCGCCGCTACAATCGCGTCTCGTTCTTGCAGAAATGTCGGACTAAGCGGAGCTAACTTCATTCCGTCAGTAACAAGCTGCAAAACCCGGCGGTTTCCGACTGCCCAACCAAGCCTTGTTACTATTTGGGCGCGGACTTCCCACAAAGCACTGCTCCAGATTTCACCGGCGGCGTGAACTTGGTCGCAAGTTGACGAACCGAACGGACCTCGCGGATAAGCACTAATCGTGCCGATTGTCGTCGACGTTCCGATTTCGGTATTGCAGTTTGAATTAAGATGCCGAAAAGATAATGGATTATGCGGTTTGCCGTTTGCGCCGGTAAATGCTTTGACGGCTTTCGGAAAACGGCGGATACCGTAATAATAATTTGCTCTTGTTCCGCCTGCTCCCAAATAAGTCGTGTAACCGCCGGTTGTGTAAATGCCGAGAATTGGGTCATCGGGCGTGGAAAGTAATGAGTGGGCATAAAAATCAGACCAGCCTTCGCCCATCCCACCCGACATATTACTTGCCAAACCGCTTCCGTTGCCGTGCAAACGGTTTGAAAAACCGTGTGTGTGTTCGTGGATAACAACATCGGCATCAAGATCGCCATCAAAATCAGGATTCGGTGCGCTCCAGATATACATCTGCATTCTTCCGCGTCCACCGTCGGCAGGAGCGGAAAAATTAGCGTTGTTCGTTCCGCTTGAATCCTGTGCTTCAGCCGAAACGCGGTCATTGCCGACTCCGCCGCGCCCAAAATTATCTAGTTGAAAATTATTTGCCTGCTCGGTAAATCCCAAACGATACATTTCATCGTGATACCAATTGCAAATATAGAAAAGCTGCGTTACTGCGCCTTTTTGATATTCGGAAATCGGATAAGTTTGCGGCGCGGGATTTGGCGCGTCGCCGGTGTTTGTATTCGGGTCGCCGGGCGCGTAATTAAAAATAAAACTACGGTTTGGATTTCCGACTGCACGACCTTGCGGGTCAACGCCGTTGCTACCGTCGCGGTCAATTCCGGCTTCAACCGCGTTGCCGTCAGTCGTGTTGTTGCCATTAGTTATCCAACCATTATTGTTGAATGTATAAGGTGCTTCATTACCGATTCGGTTAATCGTCGTGCGGCTAACTGCCGTGCCTTGCAGTCCGAGCGTTGGATTAAACGGACCCGGAACAAACGGAAACGGGCTGTGCGCGACATTTATCATCGCGTTTGAATTTGCATAAACACTGTAAGTCGCCGATTGCGTCTGGTCGCTGGTAATATTTTTTCGCCAGAGCAGCGTTCCGGTTTCGGCATCAACAATGACGTAATAAGCATTGACCGGCTCCCAAATAAGGACACGCCAAGCGGCTCGCGCCACGCCCGGCTCGGTCGGAAAATACATTTTTTCGGCGGTTGTCGCCCAATCTCCGTTTCCGAAAACAACTTTTAAATCGTCGGAAGCAGCTTCGTTTTGCATTGTATCTTCAATTTTTAATTGATAATTGATGTAATCAGCGGCGCGTTTAACCGCATCGAGCGGATTGCCGAAATTGGTTGAAAGACTTTGGTAATCAAGCGCGGGCGCAAGATTGTTGATGACGCGAATTAACTCGCCTTGTTTGGTAAATCCGGCTTTGACTTCGCCGCGAAAAACCGGAATGCCGTTTATCGTTTGGTTGAATTGAGCGAAAGAAAGATTACCGTCTGGATTTGTATAATCAGCAGCAAGATTTAATTTAACGGCTTGTTCAACAGAAACGCCAAGCAATTCATTATTTTGTCTGACGAAATCAAGCAAAATGTCAGAGTGTTTTGCCGCCGAGGGCGAAGACAAAAAAGCGCGACCTTGCCGGACATCGGGCGCGATAACTTCCGGCGTGCGAATATCTTCGTTATATTCAACCTTTAAGGTCGGCACTTGTTGGCGAAGTTCATTTTCGCCTGCCACAAATTTATCTCGCGCGTCGGCAATTTCGACAGCGTTTTTGCCAGCCGGTTGGCGAAAGCTAATCAAAGTATCGTCTTGTGTTTTATCACTGCGAATATCGTAATTTTCGATACCTTCTTCGCGGCTTTCGGTTTGCTGCAAAGGACTATTGCTGCCCGTTTGATTGCCCGCCTTTGTGCGAAATTCAAAGGGCAGCAAAATTAAAACTGCCGCCGTAAATCCTAAAATTACCAAACTAAAAAAAAGACGACGACAAGTTTCTTTATTAAAATTCATTTTCATAAAACTTTTTCAAAACGGCGAACGATTATATCTCAATTATTGCCTGTATTTAATTTGTACAACTGAAATGCTATGCATTCAATAAAAAATATTTCTGCACCAGCGTAGATTTCTTAAAACAATTTGATATGATTGCACATCAAACAGTCTGAAAATCAGATTACAAGCACCGAATAAAATAACAATAAAATAACAAGGCTGGTTTGATGCTTGTTTTAAACAAAAAAGCTAAAAAAAACTTTAAAACTTTAAAACTTCATTTTCAATAATAAATTATTTTAAGTCAATCTGTAAATTCTTAGGGACAAACAACGTGGAAAATTTTTTCGGTCAAAACGGACTTATCGCAAAGCATCACAAAGATTATGAATATCGCGCCGGACAAATAAAAATGGCGGAAGCGGTTCTGCGGGCGTTTGAAGAAAAGAAACATTTAATCGTCGAAGCCGGAACCGGAACGGGCAAAACGCTTGCCTATCTTGTTCCGGCGATCGCGGCGGCAATTGGACAGAAGAAGCGCATTATTATCTCGACTGGCACAAAAAATTTGCAGGAACAATTGATGGAAAAAGATATTCCGTTTCTGCAAAAAGTGATGCCGAAGAAATTTTCAGCCGCATATATGAAAGGTCGCTCAAATTATGCTTGTCTTTACCGAATTGCAAAAGCGGAAAATCAGCCGATTTTGGACGGTTTGGACGAGATGGATTATATTGATGAAGTGCGCCGTTGGGCGCGTGAATCGGAAACCGGCGATAGAAGCGAACTTGTAAATTTGCCCGAAAATATCTCTTTCTGGAGCAGAATAAATGCCAAATCGGAAACCTGTCTCGGTCAAAAATGTCCCGATTTCGAACCGTGTTTTATTACCAGAATGAGAGCGCGCGCCGAAGATGCCGATATTGTTATTGTCAATCATCATCTATTTTTTGCTGATTTAAATATTCGCGGCAACGAATACGGGCGCGTTTTGCCCGATTATGCCGCCGTGATTTTTGACGAAGCGCATCTTATCGAAGACA
>JACCYR010000116.1 GCA_013696385.1 Acidobacteriota bacterium | reverse complement strand
TGCACGAATGCGTCGAAGCCGGAATGAATTCGGCAATCGTCAACGCTTCAAAAATTCTGCCTTTAAATCGTTTCAACGAACACGAAATCGAAGTCGCTTTAGATTTGATTTATGACAAGCGAAAATTTGATGGCGAAGTTTGCGTTTATGACCCGTTGGGCGAATTTACGACAATGTTTCAGGGCAAAACTGCGCAATCAATGAAGGTTGACGTGAGCAATCTGTCAACCGAAGACAAATTGAAGCATCACATTATTGACGGCGAAAAAATCGGGCTTGAAGACAATTTGAAACTTGCTTTAGAGAAATACCCCGCGCTCGATATTGTGAACGAAATTTTGCTCGACGGAATGAAAACCGTCGGCGACCTTTTTGGAAGCGGACAGATGCAATTGCCGTTTGTTCTGCAATCGGCAGAAGTGATGAAAACGGCGGTCAAATTTCTCGAACCGTTTATGGAAAAGATGGAAGGCGAATCCAGCAAAGGCGTAATGGTTCTCGCCACTGTCAAAGGCGACGTTCACGACATCGGCAAAAATCTGGTTGATATTATTTTGACGAACAACGGCTATAAGGTAATAAATCTCGGCATTAAGCAACCGATTGACGAAATTCTGCGCGTTTATGAAGGAACACATTGCGACGCGATTGGAATGAGCGGCTTGCTGGTCAAATCAACTTTGGTGATGCGCGATAATCTCGAAATTATGAACGAGCGCGGCATCAAAATTCCGGTTATTTTAGGCGGCGCGGCACTCAATCGCCGTTATGTTGACGGCGAATTAGTTCCTCTTTACAACGGCAAACTTTTTTATGCGCGTGATGCGTTTGACGGTTTGCACACAATGGACGCTTTAACGAGTCGAGAGTCGAGAGTCGAGAGTCGAGAGTCAAAAGCAAAATCCGCTGTCGCCGGAAACGGCAAGACCAAAGCCCAAAGCCCAAAGACCAAAGACCAAACAATCGAAACTGTTTCTGACGTGGAAGATTTAGTCGGCGAAGACGCAAAACTCGGCAAACAAGCCGCGCGTGTTTCATCGAGAAACGTCGGCGACACGACGCACACGACAAAATCAGAAGTTTCGCAAAATGTTGAAATTCCAATTGCGCCTTTTTGCGGCTCAAAAGTTGTTGACGATATTGATTTGGATGAAGTTTTCTCATTCATCAACGAAACCGCGCTTTTCAAAGGTCAATGGCAATATAAACAAGGCAAATCTTCAAAAGAAAATTACGCCAAACTTTTGCAGGAAACGGTTTATCCGAAGTTTGCCGCGATAAAGGAAAAAGCAAAACGCGAAAATCTCTTAACGCCGAAAGTCGTCTATGGATATTTTCCGTGTCAATCGAGCGGCAACGATTTGATAATTTACGAAGCCGACAGGCAAACTGAAAAACTTCGATTCACGTTTCCGCGTCAACCGCAAGAACAGCGTGGCGGCAAAAATCAGTGTTTGGCGGATTATTTCGCGTCCGTAGATTCGGGCAAAATTGATGTCGTTGCCTTTGATTTGGTAACAATGGGACGACGCGCCAGCGAATACGCGCACGAACTTTTCAAATCCGACCAATACACTGATTATCTTTTGTTTCACGGTCTTTCAGTCGAATCAGCCGAAGCCTTAGCGGAAATGTGGCACAAGCGAATCCGCACCGAATTAGGTTTTGCTGACAAAGATGCAAGCGAACTCGCCAAACTTTTTCATCAAGGCTATCAAGGTTCGCGTTACAGTTTCGGCTATCCGGCTTGCCCGAATCTCGAAGACCAGAGAGGACTTTTTGAACTTTTGCAACCTGAAAGAATTGATGTCGAACTGTCGGAAGAATTTCAACTCGTTCCCGAACAATCAACTTCGGCGATAATCGTTCATCATCCGCAGGCGAAGTATTTTAATATCGAGTAAAATCAAATAATGACTTCAAACAATTGGATAGATAGAACACTCAAAAAATGTCGAACCGTTAATTCCGATACAGAAATTCAAGGCAAACTAATTACGAAGTTAGTTGAGGTTTGCTTTGAAAATCAATATTTGTCGGCAAACAGTGTCGGGACGCTTTTTGCCGCCGCTTTTGATTTGGTTATTTCCGCCGAATACTATTCAAAAATAT
>JACCYR010000071.1 GCA_013696385.1 Acidobacteriota bacterium | reverse complement strand
TTTGCAAAAAGAGATTTTTGAAAATGTCGAATGGAGTTCGGCGCAAACTTTCGAGCAAACGGCACAAAATATCAAAAATCTCGGTTTGAAATTTTCGCTGTTGCCAGTTTGGTATGATGTAGATTTCCCCGAAGATTTGGCAAGATTGGAAAAAGATCTGATGGAAAACTCAACCGTTGCGCCCAAAAGTTTTAAGTGGCTGAAAAATTTGAATTCCTGAAAATTCAGAATGAAATAATAACTTCTATGTAAATTAAAAGTTAAAATCGGTTAATGAGATGTCTTGCCCTTTCACCAGCTTTAACATTTTGCGATTTGGTATTAACTTTTTTGATAATCGGCTGATAATTATGGTCAAGCCGCACTAATTTCACAAGGCGCACATTTTGGCAAATGCTTTCCAAATTGCCCGAAGTCGCGTAACAACCAATGCTGACCGCTTTCGGAAAATCTGTGGCAAGGTTCTGCGGCACACGCAAAGCAACCCGCACATATCCCGTGCGATTAACCCGCAAAGCAGCGTTTCCCGCATCGGAAGAAAATTTTTGCGTGTCAAAAGTTTCGGCTTCGACGTTAATTGCCGTGTTTTCGGGTTCGCTGTAAATTTCTGCGTAGAGATAATTGCGCGGGTCGTCAATTGTGTTGGCATCAAGTTTGGCAATGTTGACGCGCCCTTCACGAACGCCTTCCTGCGCCATAATTGGGTAAGTCCAAGCGAAATTGTCCATTACGGTTTCGCGTGAACCGTCGGCTAAATTTGCCTGCACGAGCATCGGCGAAAAGCGCAAAGCCGAGCAGCCCGCAACCGAAAAATTATTGTTGATGGTTGCGTCGAAAAGTAACGGATGATTGCCAAAAATACGGTTTCCGGTAAAATTTTTTGTTTCGTGATTCGCGCCTTGATAAATTGCCGATAAAATCTCGCCAGTTTCCTTGACGCGCATTTCATAAATCCATTCAATGTCGGTTATTCGTCCCCAACGCGCCATCAAAGCCGCCGATTGTGTGCCGCCGTCTTCGTTAGAAAAAATTGTCGTGTAGCGGATTTTTTTGATATTTTCCGGTTCGTCAAAAATTTCGTAATAAGTGATAAGCGGAATGTCGGAAAATTTATCAATCGTGTCGGGACGCGCGTAAATAAACGGCGCGTTTATCGTGGCGATATAGGCTAAAATCGAA
Source organism: Acidobacteriota bacterium (assembly GCA_013696385.1). GTDB lineage: Bacteria > Acidobacteriota > Blastocatellia > Pyrinomonadales > Pyrinomonadaceae. The sequence continues at coordinate 7,841 of JACCYR010000071.1, read as the reverse complement.
CGGTCAGTGGTTGCAGCATTGGCGAGCAAATCTTCAAATGCGACGGAAAAAGCCGAGCGAATTTTTACTTTTTTGGCGTTCGGCGCGGAACGCGCTTCATTCAAAACGATGCTGATTTTGTGGTCGCCCGCGCCTAAGTTTCCGAGCAAGGCTTGATATTCAAAAACCTTTTCTCCGGCAAAAAGTATTAAATCCTGATTATATTTGCCGTCAACAAAAACGGTCAAAACGGCGGCTTCCGCATTTTTTTTCTGCCACGACGCGCCTTTGACGCTGGCTTTTAACGTCAGCAAATAATCAGCCGCCGAAGATAGCTTTTCTTCTTTTGCGGTTTTTAGCTCTTTCAAAATCTTTCCCGTATTTTCGATTGTCGGTTCAGTTTCGCATTGCGCCGGATTCGTCAGCACAAATAAAAAAAGCAACAAAATTGCCGAAAGTAAAATTTTCATTTGCTGGATTGAATGTAAATTGGATTGGTCAACGCGAGAATTTTGCCGTTTGCGTCGCGGATTTCAAGGCGGAGATAGGTATTTTTCGCAAATGAAAGTGCGAAATTTTCGCCCGGATTTTCGGCAATTATTGTGCCGTCGGAAATTATTAAAACTTTCGCATCCGTCGGAAAACCTTTTGTGTTTAATTTGAAATTGACTTTTTTGTTTGATTCAGCCCGAAGTATTTCGCCGATTCCCGTTTTTCCGGCGGATAAACCAACCGACATCTGCGCGTTTTCCGTGATGAAGACTTTTCCTGCATAAATGGCATTAAACAAATCTTTTTGCGTCAGATGTTTTGCTCCGATGTGCGTCGTCGGCAAGCCAATCGGATTTTTCGGCGTGTGCGAATCGCTCGAACCAATAATGTTGATGCGTTTGCCGCGCTGCAAAAGCGCATCCCATTTTTTAAGCCCGATTTCGTCGCTTGCGTCCCATTCGCCGTTCCAGATTTCGACCGACGCGAATTTATCCCAATCGTCGCCGTAACTCCAATCGCAGCCGCCGCAAAACGCCGCCGGATGATTGATTGACGCGGGAACATTCAAGCGTTTCGCTTCCGTCAGGATATTTTCCATCTGCGAAGTGTTTTTCGGTGTAACACGAAAATCAATCCACGCATCACGCGGCAATCCCCAAACGTTGACATGACCGCCGTAGGTCGTAATTTCTTCGCCGCGCAAAACAAGTAAATCTTTGTATTTCGGCGCGATTCTATCAATCTCGGCGTGATGCGAAAAAGTATTGTGGTCGGTAACGGCAACAAAATCCAAGCCGTTTTGCTGGGCGTTCGACAAAATTCCTTCCGCCGTCCACCAACCGTCGCTGTGAAAAGTATGCGTGTGCAAATCGCCTTTGAACCATTTTGGATTTTGGATTTCGGATTTTGGATTATTTGAATAAATCAGGTTGTCGGTTTCAATCGGTAAATTAAGAATTTCATTAAACTTAATGCTGATACGGGCGGAAACGCCTTCGGGTTTGACTTTGTAAAGCCCCAAAATGACGCGCCAAGTTCCGGCGGGAATTTTTCCGGCAACGTAGCCGTTAGTAGCTTGATTCTCGCTGATAAAAATCGTGCTTCGCCGTCCGCCACTCCAGCCGCGAAAGCCTTTTTTCTCGTCTTCCGTTGAATCGAAAACGCCTAAATCAAGCACATTCGCGCCGGTTGCTTTGCTGTATTCGTAAGAAACTGTAATGCTTTTTGTGTTTTCAGGAACTTCAAACGGAACGTAAAAATAACGGCTTGCGTTTTCTTTCGGCTTCGGTATCAAGACTTTTTTCTCAAATGTTTGCGCCTGCGCTAACTTCGGGATAAAAAGCAGAACAAAACCAATAATGAATTTAAGCATAACTAAAAATTAAAAATTGGAGGAGCAGACTTTGGGTTTCCGCTCCTCCGAAATAATCAACCGGGTCGTTGATTAAAAATTAAATCGCACAGCAAACTGCATAATGCGCGGGTCGCCCTGCAAAGTCGTGATTGTTCCGAAACTGCTGCTGTTGACGGTGCGATTCGGCAAGCCGAAATTAGCGCGATTCAGGGCGTTGAAAACTTCCCAGCGAAATTCGAGATTCGTGTTTTCGCGTCCTAAACCGAAGCGGCGATGAATCGCTAAATCAAGCGACGCGAAACCGGGTCCGCGCAGAGAGTTGCGCGGCTGCAATCCAAAGCGCATCAGAGTTCCGGGTAAAGCCTGAAAAGCCGCCGTGTTGAAAAAGCCGTCAACATTCGGGGTGGAAACATTCGGGTCGCCGACTAAATCCGCCAGCGTCGTCGAAAGCGAACCGAGTTTGAGCGGGTCGCCCGATTGCGTAACGGTAAAAGGTCTGCCCGAACGAGTGTTCAAACTTCCGGTCAAATCCCAACCGCCAAGCAATGCCGCGCCGATTCCGCTTTGAAAATACGATTTTCCTTTTCCAAATGGCAATTCCCAGATGCCGTTGACGACAAAGCGATGGCGCACATCGAAATCCGAAAAGCCATACCAATTCGACAAATCGCGGGCGTTGTCGGGAAACGCGCTTGAACCGCCGCTTGTCAGATGTTCGCCCGAATTATCTTTCGATTTGGCGAATGTATAAACGGCGCGAACTGTATAGCCGTTGGCAAATCGCTTGTCGAGTGTTGTTTCAAGCGCGTTGTAACGCGAGATGCCGTTGTCGTCGCGGTATTCGATTAATCCAAACTGCGAAAAGGGACGCGAATTCGGCACGTTTGGCAAAGGTTGATTCAAATCACGCAACGTATAAAGTTTTGTTCCTCTGGTGTGAACATAATTGGCTTCGGCGAGCCAGTTATTCCAAAATTGATATTGAATGCCGATACTGCCTTGTTGAATATACGGCGTAGCGGCGTTTGGATTGGCGGCGCGTAGTTGAATGTTGCGTATCGAGATATTCGCCGGATTAAGCAAATTGGCGGGAATTCCGCCGCTTAAAGTTATGCCCGCAACAGCCGAACCAGGTGCATCGGTGCGTGTGTTGAAGTTGATGATATTCGGCGGATTGAGCGCGATTTGGTCTTCCGAACCGATGCGGTCAATCAGATTGTAATAAAGCCCGTATCCGCCGCGAATGACGAAATTATTGGTTGCCGAATAAGCAAAGCCAATGCGCGGAGCGAAATTGTTGCGGTCGGGTTTAATCAGCGAACGATTTTGCAGACCGCCGTCGGTTGCTTGCTGCAAAGAAGCCAACGCTTGCGTTTGATTCGTCGCGGCAAGCGCGGCAATTGGGTCAAAATTTGCTAGTTTGTTGTTGGCTTCAAAAGAAGGCGAGCCAAAATCATAGCGAAGTCCCAAATTAAGCGTCAGTTTCGGCGTAACTTTCCAATCGTCCTGACCGAAAAACGAATACATATAACGGCGTTGCTGAACGACACCCGAATTAGTCAGCAAAACATTGATTGGCGTTCCCGCGAGAAAATCAGCAAGCGCATTGCCCGTTCCGCTTACGCCGAGATAGCTCGTGTATGCGGCGGCAAAATCGAAGCGTCCGCGAGTTCCCGGAACATCAATATAATCGAGTTTGAGCGGAGCCATAACATCAGCTCCAAAACGAATAGTATGTGCGCCGCGAATGAAGGTCGTCGTGTTGGTGAATTGATATTGCTTTGATTTTTGAAACTTCGGCAAAAAGTCGGGCGAACCTAAGCGCGGACTGAAACCGGAAATGACGATTGACGGCAAACCGCCTTGTTCGACATCCGGCAGACCAGGAATATAGCTTGCGCTCGAACCTTCGCCAAACGGTTCTTGCGTCGAAGTCGCGTTGGCATAATTGTAGCCGAAGCGGAATTGATTGAAGATGTTTGAGCTAATCGTATAATTCCAGCCGGTTACAAGGGCGTGAGTTTTAACCGTCGTCAATCCCCACGCCGAAGTGTCCGTTCCGTCCGCCAAACCGCCGAAAAATCCCGGCACAAAGCGGTCGCGTTTGCCGTAAGCGTAGCGTCCGAAAATGTCGTTTCTGGCGTTGATTTTATAATCGAGTCGGGTTGTGAAACGATTTGCATCATCGGTCAAAGTTGGCGTGCGGGCAAAGTTGTTGGAAGTTCCGCCAAGCGTCGGATTCGGAAAAAGTGCCGCCAAACGCGCTGAAACCGAGTCAATATTGGAAATAATGTTTCCGGCGAAAGGCTGCGGGAAATACGGCAAATTCGTAAGTCCGGGTGCTTGATTCGGATTAAAGTTCGGATTCGGACAAAGCATTCGGCTATTCGGATTAAAAATCTGTCCGACGCGAACAAAATTTCCACTCGGCGTTCCGTTGCAGTTAAAAATCGGAATTTGTTGTCCACCAACGCTAATCGGATTTCCCAACCGCCCCGCAAAGTTTCCGGCTTTTTCGCTCGCAAGCGGAACGGTGGCAATCCGCAAAACGCCTTGCCGGATGCGCGTGGCTTCAAAATCGGTAAAAAAGAACGCGCGGTTTTTCCAAATCGGTCCGCCCAAGTTTCCGCCGAATTGATTTTGAACACGCTGCGGACGCTCGCGCCCCAAACGGTTTGAGAAAAAGTCGTTCGCGTCAAAAATTTTGTTGCGGACGTATTCATACGCCAAACCGTGAAAATCGTTTGTTCCCGATTTGGTCGTTACCGAAACAACGCCGCCCGCCGCGCGTCCCGTGTCGGCTGAAAATTGTGAAGTGATAACTTTGAATTCGCCGAGCGAATCAATCGAAGGGCGCGAAACCTGAGTCGAAAATTCCTGCACGTTCGTTGAAATCGAATTGTTATCCTGCCCGTCGAGAATAAAATTATTGTAAAGCGAGCGGATGCCGTGAATGTTGACACTGCCGGTTCTGCCCGAAGCCGTGCCGCCGGATTGTTCGGTATACGGGTCGCCCTGCGTTCCGGCGACTTGCGTCAAGAGGTCGTCCCAACTGCGTTGCGGCAAGGGCAGAGTCGTCACGCGGCGATTGTCAACGACGTTTCCGAGACTTGCGTCTTCGCGCTGCAACTGCGTTTGGTTTTCCGTTGTAACGTCAACTACGGCGGTTGTTTCACCGACAGAAAGCTGAAAATCAAGCCGCGCTTTTTGCCCGACGTTTAATTCAACGTCTTTGCGCGAATCGGTTTTAAAGCCCGATTGCGTGATTTCGATTTTGTATAAACTCGGTTTTAGATTGATTAAAGTGTAATAACCTTCGCCGTTGGTTGTCGTTTCAACGGCGATGCTTGTGCCTTGATTGGTCACGACAACCCGCGCTCCGGCGACAACCGCACCTTGCGGGTCAATAACTTGTCCGGTGACGGATGCCGTATCAACCTGCGCTTGGCTTATCGTGATGCTGCCTGCCAATAATATTAAAAGTAAGCAAATTCGACTAATAAAAAGTTTTTTCCTGAACATTTTGTTTAATCAACTCCTGTAAAATAAAATAGATTTTTCTCCATAAAACGGCTTAACATTTATTTCCTGCCTTGATATTTGCGGTTCAAATTTTCCTAATGTTTTATCTGGAGAAAGAAGAGTCTAACGACAAGTGATTAACGAAATGTGTCCGTTGTTTGATTTAAAAGTTAAATCTCAATGAAGTTTGTGTAACGAAATTTGGCGGTAAAATTACGTGTTATTTAAAATTTACCATATTACACTTTTTCATTTATACTAGCCAAAGTTTGCTTGAGATTTTGGTCAAACGATTTTGATAAACAAGGCAAACGTAAAGGATTAAAAAGATTTCTACAATAATTTAATTTATTGAAAGAGAAGATTTAAGTTAGGTTTGAGCGCGTTTAAATAGAAAACTTTTGCGCTCCCTGCCTTGGAAAAACGGTAAGATGAATCGCTTTTGATAAAAATAAGATTCCTGCGTGATAAAATTCAAAGTTCGGATTGTTTTAGAAAACATCTCTAAAAACAAACTAAACCACTCTGCACTTCAAAGTGCAGAGTGGTTTAGTTTTAACTTATAATTATACATTTTATAATTCTTTATCTATTTCTATTTCAGAAAAAGCAATGTCGTAAATGTCATAATCCTGCCAATCCTTATAATCGAAATGCCACCACTCGTTGACGTTGACGGTAAAACCATCGGCTTCCATCGTCGTGCGAAGCAAATCGCGGTTTTTTCGCTGTTGTTTTGTTCCGCCTTTATAATTCGGGCTTGCCTTTTCGGTGAAATCGTCAAAATCCGTCGGCATTTCAATAAATTTCCCCGTTCGTAAATTAAACAAACTCAAATCAACCGCGCAGCCGCGATTATGCTTTGAACCGATTTTCGGATTGGCAACGAATTTCCGTTTGTCTTCCGGCGTAACTTCCCAAAAAAGTTTCGTTACCGACCACGGTCGATAGCCGTCAAAAATAACTAAACCGAATCCTTGTTTTTTTAGTTTTTGATGAACGCGCAGAAGTGCTTCGGCGGCAGGACGCTGCATAAAGGCACGCGCTTCGGGATAAACCGCTTTGCCGACAAAATTATCGACGCGGGCATAACGAATATCAAGTTTTATCGTATTATCAAGTTTTGTTAGTTCGACCAATTGAGCCTCAAGTTTATTTTTTTCTGCGGGCGGCGCGTTTTGTGCAAACGCGAAAATGGATGCAAGCAATATCCAAACAAGTAAAGCCGCATTTGTCAAGAATTGTTTTCTCATAATTTCGGCAAACTTCCTTGTTGTTTCATTTGAAAAGTGTCGTCAAAAAAGTTATTTTATGAAAAGAATGCAGGAATCACCAAGAAAAAGAAAATCTTCGGATGTCGGTTGGGTGAAACGCTTCGGCGTTGCCGGTTTTCTGTTCTTTCTTATCAAAGGTTTGCTGTGGTTAATAATTCCCGTGCTTGCCGCTTATTTTGCTTTATAAATCAAATTTTAACGATAGATTTCGCGGCGATGCTCGATGCTGATGACTAAAATTAAAAGTTCACCGTGTTCGACCGTGTAAATAATGCGATAATCGCCAGTTTTGACGCGATAGTAATCTTTTGATCCTTTCATCTCCGTGTAGCCCCGTGCGGAAACGGATTGTCGGCGAGAGAATTGATTTTATCCAAAACGCGCTTTCTGGCGACGGAAGAAAGTTTTCTAAGTTCCCGCCTTGTTCGCGGCGCAAATTCGACTGTATAAGTTATAGATTGAATTCCGCTTTGATTTCTTCCCAAGAAATTGTTCCTTTTTCTTTAGCTTCCGCGAGAGATTCTTCGGCGGCTATCAAATCTTCCAAATCTTCCAATTGTCGGCGCGTCGGATTTTTGCCCAAAGCCAACATATCTAACTTTGCTAACACATCGGCGGCGAGTTTGGTGTTTTTGATTTGATAGCAGCGATTGACATCAAACGGAATTTCAATAATTAGCTGTCCCATAATTTTTCAATTTTAACACGACGATTTAATCGACGGGAAATATAAAGATAAACCGCTTCAAAATTTACGATTGATGCGCCGACTGCTGCTGCCTATTGATTCGGCTTTTCTTCCGGCACTTCCTCGTCTTCGTCCAAAATTTCAACTTCCGAACCGTATTTTTGATAATCCTTAAAACGAATCAGATTGCGCGTTTCGTAAAGCTGACTATTTTCTCGTGAGGTCAAACGCACGTCGGAGAGCGACGGAAGCAGATATTTTTCATTGGCAATCGTCACCCAATCGTAATCGATTATGCGGTTAGCCGAGCGAACCCGAAAACTTTCGGGGATTTCGGTTGCCGCGCTTTCGACGCGCAAGACGCGAAAACTTTCGCGGTCAATCCAAACTTTGCCTTCCATTCCCGTAATCACCGAATCGTCAAAAGCCCCAGCCGCAGTAATTTGCTGTCTTGCTTTGTCGCGTGTGATTGAATAATTAAAAACTAATGCGCGGCGATTGCGGATTGTGTCCGTATCAATAAGTTCAAATT
>JACCYR010000069.1 GCA_013696385.1 Acidobacteriota bacterium | reverse complement strand
GCGATATTCTCGTCAAGATTCAGGAAGACGGAAAAGCCGTAGATGTGTCGATTTGTGAAGGCGAAATGTTTTTGCTGCCGCCGCGCGTTCCGCACAATCCGGTGCGCGGCGCGAACACCATCGGAATGGTGATTGAACGCAAAAGACGCGGCGACGAAAAAGACGGGCTTTTGTGGTTTTGTGAAAACTGTAACGAAAAATTGTATGAAGAATACTTTGGACTCGAAGACATCACGACGCAGTTTCAGGGAGTTTTCAAAAAATTTTACGCGAGCGAAGATTTGCGAACGTGCAAAAATTGCGGAATGGTGATGCAGCCGCCTGAATAAGAAAAGAAATTTTAACCACAGATGTACACAGATTAACTCAGATAAGAAAAGATGGAAGAAGATAAATCAAGATTGATAAAGGCATTGTTTGAGGAAGATGATTCAAAAGATGAAATCAATTCAATAACTGAAAAGATTATTGGTTCTGCTTATAGGTGGCGAATGAATTGGGTTGCGGCTTTTTAGAGAAAGTTTGTAAATAACCACCACCAAACGAAGCGTTTGGAAGTGGCTTTAGTCCTGTAATCACACAGCGTTCTTTAACACTATGTTTTCCGAACTTTGAAGCGTATTTACAAACGCTCTGCTTCTAATGTTTCTAGAAGCGTTAATGTCGGCATTGATAGAAACATGGCAATTTTTACATTCAAATTCAGATTGGCTTTTGCGGTTTGCCTTTTCGGTGTGTCCGCACTCGCTACATTCCTGCGAAGTGTATTTTGGATTAACCAAAATTATAGGAACGCCATTCAGTTTGGATTTGTAAGTAACAAATTCACGAAGTTGAAAGAAACTCCAACCGCTAATCTTTGCTCTTTGCGAAACTCTCAACCGTTTCTCAATTCTTTTACGAATCCCTTCAAGATTTTCAAGGGCAATACCGGAATTAAGTGCCTTAGCTTTTTCAACGAGTTTTTTACTGATTACGTGATTTTGATGTTTGCGAAAGTTCTTTTCACGTCCCGAAAGACGTTTGATAAGTTTATGGATATGGCGCGGACGTTTTCCGCTTTGCGTTTGTTTCGATGCTTTGTGTTGAAGCAGTTGTCTTTGGTTACTAAACTTTTGACGAACTCTTTCAACGAACGCGCCGGTAAAAGATTCGCCTGTGGAATCAGTTGCCAACTGAACGATGCCGAAATCCACGCCGATAACATTATCAGGAATCATCGGGTGTTCTTCGGGAACGTCGCAGACGGCATTCAGAAAGAATTGTCCTTTGCGGTAAATCAAGTCAACTTCGCCTTTCAAAAACGGCAGAAGTTTTCTTTGGTATTCTCCGCAAACAAACGGAATAGTCTGCCGTCCGTTCAATGTCCAAAGCGAAACTTTATTACTGCTTTTGAAAGTCAAAATGCGACTGTCGTAAGCAATCGAACCGTGTTTTTTGAAAAAGGTTTGTTTTGCTTTTTGAATTTGGTAACTGTCGGCAACTTTGGAAATCGCACGGATGACCATTTGACTACTCAAACTAAATTTATCTTTCGCGGAAAGATAAACGATTTTATGGATTGCAAATTGCTTGAAAACCTTATTTTCAAAAGCCTGTTCAGAAATCCAATTACACGCTTCGCCCGCGCGTTCAAGCGTCCGCAACAAGTCAGCGTGTTGGCTTTCGAGTGGCTTCAATTTAAGATTAACAATCAACTTCATTCTTCTATTGTAGAAAATCTTGTATGTAAATGCAAGCTAAAACTAAAACAAATAAGGAACGCGCTCAGCCACCACCAATTTTGCTACGCATTAAAATTGGAAGTGGTGTCCGCGCTAATTTTCTGATGAAAACGCTTTGGCTCACGAAATTAGAAAACTCGGTTTGAAAATCGAACAGTAAGAACAAATCGAAGTTTTCTATGATAAAACGGAAGTCGGCTTTTATGAAACGGATTTATTAGTTGAAGATATTGTTTTAGTTGAACTGAAAGCGGTTAAAAATTTAGACGATGTTCATAAAGCTCAGTGTTTGAATTATTTAAAAGCAACAGGATTGAAAATTTGTTTGCTGATAAATTTCGGCAATCCGTGCGTCGAGGTTAAAAAAATTGCTTAAAAAATGGCGACGCTTTTAGAAGAACTTGACCAACTGATTTCCGCGCTTGACGAAAACGAAATTGAATACGCGGTGTGCGGCGGACTTGCGTTGACGATTCACGGTTTTCCGCGTGCGACTTTTGATATAGACATTTTGATTCGAGCCGAATCGCTTGAGAGGGCATACGAAATAGCGGCGGAATATGGATACGATATTCGCGGGCTTGATATGTCGTTTAAGGAAAGAGCCGTTGAGATTCGCCGCGTTTCAAAAATTGACGATGAGGGCGAAGTTTTGCCGCTCGACTTTTTGCTGGTTACGCCGAAAGTAGAAGATGTTTGGGCAACGAAGGAAAAGTTGATTTGGCAGAATAGAACTTTATGGATTGTGTCGCTCGACGGTTTGATTAAGATGAAAACGCTTGCCGGCAGAGCGAAAGATTTGATTGATATTGACAGGATAAAAAATGAAGAAGATTGATATGTCTGACAAAGCGATAACCAGACGTTTGAAGCGAGTTGACCAGCTGCGCGAGCTTTCGCTGTCGTTGATGAAAGCGAAGAAAGTTTCAGACGAAAAATCAGCAAGGAATAAACCGACAGTAAAAAAGACGAATGCTGAAAATTGACATTCACACGCACATTTTGCCGAAAGACATTCCTGATTGGAAAGATAAATTCGGTTACGGCGGGTTTATCACGCTCGAACATCACAAACCGTACTGCGCGAGAATGCTGAAAGACGACGGGAAATTTTTCCGTGAAGTTGAAGATAATTGCTGGAGCGCGGAACGTAGAATCGAAGAATGCGAAAATTTCGGCGTTGACGTTCAAGTTTTATCAACCGTTCCGGTGATGTTCAGCTACTGGGCAAAGCCGCACGATGGTTTGGAATTATCAAAGTTTTTGAATGACGGGATTGCCGAAATTGTCCAAAAATTTCCGAAAAAATTTATCGGTTTAGGAACTGTGCCTTTGCAAGACACGAATCTTGCAATCAAAGAAATGGAAAGATGCAGGCAAATTGGTTTAATCGGCGTGCAAATCGGAACAAACGTCAATCAATTAAATTTGGGCGAGCCGCAGTTTTTCGAGTTTTTCAAAGCCTGTGAACGAATCGGAATGGCGGTTTTTGTTCATCCTTGGGAAATGGCGGGCGAAAAGGAAATGCAAAAATACTGGCTGCCGTGGCTTGTCGGAATGCCGGCGGAAACTTCGCGGGCGATTTGCTCGCTGATTTTCTCGGGCGTATTGGAAAAATGTAAAAACCTGCGAATCTGTTTTGCGCACGGCGGCGGCTCGTTTCCCGCAACAATCGGGCGTATCGAACACGGTTTTGAAGTTCGCCCTGATTTGGTCGCGGTTGATAATCGGCGAAATCCGCGTGAATATCTGGGAAAATTCTGGCTCGATTCACTTGTTCACGACGCGGCGACGCTCAGGTTTTTAATTAAACTCATCGGTGCGGAAAAGATTGCTTTGGGAACTGATTATCCATTTCCGCTCGGCGAACTCGAAGCGGGAAAAATGATTGAATCAATGCCGTTTGACGCGGATACAAAGGCAAAACTTCTGCACGGCGCGGCACTCAATTGGCTAAATCTGGATAAGAACTTATTTTCTTAGCCTACGAAACACACGAATTATACGAAAATAAAAATTTCCAATTCTTGATTTTTTCGTTTAAGCAACCAGATAAATTTAGTTAAAGCTAAAATGAAACCACAGATGACATAGATAAACATGAGATATTTCAGAAAGATAATTGTTTTGATTGATTTATCATCTGAGTTAATCTGTGTAAATCTGTGGTTTCATACCTCATCTTTAATGCGTGTCCGATTACTTAATTCGTGTGTTTCACAGGCTAATAATTTTTAATAATCAGTTGCGCCTTACAAATTGCAACGGCGCGGTGTCAGATAATTTAGAAACACATAATTAGCGACGCTGCGCCCTGCCGATTGTCCGGCGGCGGTGTCAAACGGAAAATGCACTCCGCCGTAGACGCGGCTGCGGGCGGCTTCGTTGGTCATTGCCGAAAAACTCCGGTAGGTGCGAATCACATTTGGAGTTCCGCCGAAATTTATCTGGAATTGAACGTCGTCGCGTCCGTAAAAGAGCGCGAGAATGGTCGCGGCGGAAGCACTCGCCGACGAAGCGTTTGAAGCGTAAGACGGATGCGGCGGCGTTCCCTGCGGACCCAAAAGCGATTCCCAGTTTGCATCGGGCGCGGTGTTCGGGTTGCCGTCTTCATC
>JACCYR010000053.1 GCA_013696385.1 Acidobacteriota bacterium | reverse complement strand
ACAGGCGAAGTTTTTTACGCCGATTGCCGTCCGGGTTTTCGGGCGCGTTATGCTCAGACGATTGCGCCCTGGGCTTTGACCGAATTCGACGAAGAAGGCGAAGCGGTGATTCACGGTTTTATAAAAGACAGTCGCGCAGAAGTTTTGTTTGCTTTGCAAAATTTAACCGAGATCGGAATGCACATCTTTCAGCGAAATTCTTTGCGCGTCGGGTTGTGCGGTCTGGCTTATCGGGTGGAGATTCTAAAAAAAGCCGAACAACCCTTTTGGAAATCTTATGATGAAATTACGCTAAATGTCATCGCCAACGAAAATGATTGGAGTTTGTGCGGTAAAATTATCGCTTTCAATGTGCTTCGCAATCCGTTTTCGGGAAGCGATTTATATTGGCTTTATCTGGATTTAGGCGAATTAAAACTTGAAATCTTGGTCAACCGACGCGCTTTACAGATCAAAGATTTGCAAATTGGCGCATACATCAAAGCGGAGGTTTGGCTGCAAGGACATATTTTAAACGAAACCACTTTACTTTCCGCTTATGAAGGCATTGATTGGTCATATCGGACGGTAGATTTTTGGAAAAAATTTAAAAGAAGCAATTAAATAGGAATACAAAAATCAATCGCAAATCCAAAATCGAAAATCGAAAATCAAATGCGTCGTTATCTATTGTCCAGTCTGATAATTTTCGTTTTCATTTCATTTGTCGGACTTTATTTTTTCAATAATTATTGGACACATCGTTTTGACAATTTAATTGAACAGCAGGCAAGCGTCTATCGTTTGGACAAAGAATTGGTTTGGAGCGTGATTTATGAAGAAACTTATTTTCGCACTTGGAAAATTGGCGCGGCGGAAGAAGTCGGTTTGATGCAGGTAACTCCGGCGGTGGCGCGTGAATGGGCGCAAGAAACTGGTTTTCAAGAATTTGAAAAGCAAACCGCCGAAAATGTCGTAAATTTTTTGCGCGAACCGCAAAGAAATATCCAAGTCGGCTGCTGGTATCTGGAAAAACTGCGCGAAAATTATCGCGGCTTTGCGGCGGAAAAAGCGATGACGCTGGCGGCTTACAACGCCGGTGCAAGCCGTGTCGAAGAATGGACAAAAGATACGGATGCCGCCAAACTCTCGAGAGAAGAATTTATCCAACGAATTGATATTGCTTCGACAAAGGCTTATGTTAACTCGATTTTGAAAAGATATGACGCGGAAAAAAATAAATAGATCGGAGCGCAGGTAAAGTTTTGAGTTCATGCTTGAGCGTGTTTAGTTCAATGTGTGAAAATGCAAACTAAAGTTTGAACTCAGAATTTTACGCGCACTCGAAGCAAGAAATATGAAAATTCTTTCCGCCGATTATGTCTTGCCCATCTCTTCCGAACTCATTGAAAACAGCGCGGTGGCAGTTGAAAAAGATAAAATTATTGCAATTGGCAAGCGCGATGAACTCATCAAAAAATTTCCCGAAGCAAATCACGAAAATTTTGGCGAAGCCGTGATAATGCCCGGTTTGGTCAACGCTCATTCGCATTTGGAAATAACGGCGATGCGCGGGTTTCTCGACGACGTGGAAGATGATTTTTACGCTTGGCTGATAAAATTAACCAAAACCAGAACCGAAAAGCTAGTTCACCAAGATATTGAAACCTCCGCCATATTCGGCGCACTCGAAGGCGCACGAGCGGGTGTAACCTGTTTCGGCGACATTGGGCGAATGGGCAAAGCCGGTCTTCAAGCACTCAAAAAAATCGGCTTGCGCGGAATTGTGTTTCAGGAAACCGAATTTTCGCCGAAAAACGAAGAAGCTGAAAGTGATTTCGCCCGCCTCAAAGACAAAATTCTAGCGTTAAAAGAAAGCGAAACCGAACTCGTCAAAGTCGGCATCTCGCCACACGCGCCTTACACCGTCAGCCGCAAACTTTTTGAAAAAATCACAGATTACGCGCTTGATGAAGATATAAAAACCACGATTCACGCCGCCGAATCAAATCAGGAAAAGGAATTTTTTCTCACAGGCGAAGGCTTTTTTGCGGAAATTTACCAAAATCTCGGCTTAGACTGGAACGTGCCGAAAGTTTCTCCGGTTGAATATCTGGCGGAAATCGGCGTTTTGCGGGCGAAACCGCTTCTCGCGCACTGCGTCAAAGTTTCTGAAAGAGATATTGAACTGATTGCCGAAACTGATTCAAGCATCGCGCACTGCCCGAAGTCAAACGCCAAATTCGGACACGGCACTGCGCCGCTCAAAAAGTTTTTGGACAAAAAAATCCGCGTCGGTTTCGGAAGCGATTCGGTGGCGAGCAACAACACTTGCGACATCTTGGAAGAAGCGCGTTTTGCAACACTTTTCGCCCGAAATTTAGAAAGTAAAAAGCGTTTTTTGACCGCGCCAGAAATTATCAAAACCGCAACGCGCGGCGGCGCGGCGGCTTTAGGTTTGGAAAATGAAATCGGAACGTTGGAAGAAAATAAACAAGCCGATTTAATCGTTGTCGCGCTCGACAACATCGCGCAAATGCCCGTTCATGATGTTTATTCGGCGTTGCTTTTCGCTTCAAGTGCGCGTGATGTCCGTCTGACGATGGTTGCCGGCGAGGAAATTTACCGCGATGGAAAGGCAAAAAGAATTGACGAAACGGAAATCAAATTGAAGATAAAGGAAATTGCCGAAAAGATGTAGAATTTTCTCTTTGTGATATTTCGCCGCCGGTTTTTATTTTTCGTTGTTTAAGAAAGCAGTGCTGAATTTCCAATTAACTTACCTTAATGGAAAAAAATTCTTTTGAGTTGCTTTTTTCGCTGCAAATTATTAAACAAACAAATCCAAATTTTTGGTTTTGATACAAATAATTGAATTTAAAAGATGATTATTTGAGGCAATAAAATTGCGACTCGTCGAGTGTCGCTAAGAGCAAATTTTGCTGCAAACCCCTTTACATAACTTTACATAAAGCAGCGACAATAGTATCGAAAGTTACCCGAAACGAATTTTAGCGTATAACGGAACAATAATTGCCCTTTGTTTAATTGTAAAAGTATTTTCAAAATATCAACCGGCTAATTATTCCGGTTAGATTGGAGAAAATTTACTGAAAATAAAAACAGGTAGGGGAAAATTATAATGAAAAAGATTCAAGAAACAATCAACGCGAAAATGTTTCGTGTTAGCACAATGTTTTTGATGCTGGCTCTTGTGCTTTTTGTCGGGCAAAACAGTTTTGCTCAAGGAACAAGAGGGACAATCAAAGGAACTGTTACTGATCCTAGCGGGGCTATTATTCCAAATGCCACCGTTAGGTTGATTGATGCAGTTAAAGGAGCCGAGGTTCGGGTAGTTCAATCTAACGATTCCGGGGTCTATCAATTTTTGGAGATTGAACCATCTACCTACAATGTGGTAATCAATGCGACCGGCTTTTCCGAAGCTAGGATTGTTGACGTGAAGGTAGAACCGAACCGTAATGTTGAACTTGATACTACCGCATTATCAGTTAGCGAGATAACAAATGAAGTAACGGTAACTGCGGGAGCCGAGTTAGTTGACAAAGAATCAGCAACGCTCGGAACGACAATTGACCGTCGCCGCGTACAAGGCTTACCGCTTAACGGGCGTAATGTGCTTGATTTAGCATTACTTCAACCCGGTGTAACTCCTGCAGGAGGTTTCGGTGCAGGAACGGGAATTCGTGTTAACGGCAATCGTGGTGTGGAAAACAACGTTACCCTAGACGGGGCGAATAACAATGAAGTTGCTGTGGGCGGAACAGTCGGAGCGCAGCCGCGTCCAGATGCCGTGCAGGAATTTCGTCTTTTGACTTCAAATTTTGAACCTGAATTTGGACGTAATACCGGTGCGATAATTAATGTTGTTACCAAATCAGGAACTAATGAATACCACGGGAACGCACGCTTCTTCTATCGCCCGTCAAAACTTTCCGCCGCTCGTTTTCTTGACAAAGCACTTCCGCCAGCCGGAACACGACCCGGGGCCGATTTGCGCCGCAAGTTCGAGCGTAAAGAATACGGCTTTAACATTGGCGGTCCAATTCCTTTCTTAAATTTTGGTGAGGGCGTTCCGGTATTCAATAACGGTAAAGACAGAAGTTTCTTTTTTGTCGATTTTGAACGTCGCTATCAGGATGTCGGTGCATCTCAAACAGTTTCCAGACTTCCAAGTCTTGCTGAACGTGCCGGTACTTTTAATCGCACTATTATCGATCCTGCAACCGGACAACCCTTTCCCGGCAATGTTATTCCGGCGAATCGGATTTCTCCGATTGCACAATATTATATAGGGTTTTTGCCGACTCCTGACGCACGTGGTCAAGCCCAGGTTTCAGCTAACGAATTAAGCAAAAATAATTATCTAAC
>JACCYR010000216.1 GCA_013696385.1 Acidobacteriota bacterium | reverse complement strand
GGCTTGCTCGTGAAGGAAAGCCAACGCATTTCAGCGATATTATTTTGGAGATTATGCCGCTTCTGAGAAACGGCGTTACACCCGACAATCAAACGATTCTCGGCGTTTTGGAAGATATTGCGGTCAGAGTTCGGCGAAGATAGCTGGAAGTTAAAAGAATCCGGGCAAGGAAGTTTATTTGACAAATTTTGATACAATAATCAATCTAAAGTTGCAAAAGTTTTCAGGGGAGCGAAAGCTGAGAGTCCTTGAAACGATGAAGTAGGAACGATAAACGATGAATGAAAGAACTAAAAAATTCATCATTCATCATTCATCATTCATCACTTCGCGGTTACCCTAAAAACCTGATGCGGATAATACCGACGAAGGGAGAAAAACAATGAATGAAAATATAGAAATAAAAGAAAAAACCAGCGACGAAGTAAAACTGCCTGCTTCACAGAAGATTTATGTGGAGACAAACGGCAATACAATCAATCAATCAAAACAAAACTTGCGCGTTCCGTTTCGGGAAATCACTTTGAGTCCGTCAAGAAATATGAAGGACGAACTCGAAGAAAATCCGCCCGTGCGCGTGTATGACACAAGCGGTGTTTGGACGGACGAGAGCGTTAAATGCGATGTGCGCGAAGGTTTGCCGTCGTTAAGACGGAGGTGGATTTTGGCGCGTGAAGATGTCGAAGAATACGAAGGACGGAAAATTTTGCCGCAGGATAACGGCTATTTGACGAAAGGCGCGGAAGAATTCGCTAAAGCGAAGCCATCCAAAGACGGAACTCAAAACATTGGAAAACTCGAAGAATTTCCGGGTTTGAAACGTGCGCCACTCAAAGCAAAAGCAGGAAAATGCGTTACGCAGATTCATTATGCGCGGCGCGGAATTATCACGCCGGAGATGGAATATGTCGCCATTCGTGAAAATCTCGGACGGCAAATCGCGTTTGAAACTTTGGCGAATGGACAGCAAAATGAACGAGATTCGCTTTATCATCAGCACACGGGCGAATCTTTCGGCGCGTCAATTCCAAAATTTGTAACGCCCGAATTTGTCCGCGATGAAGTCGCTCGCGGACGCGCGATTATTCCGGCAAACATTAATCATCCCGAAGCCGAACCAATGGCAATCGGGCGGAATTTTCTCGTGAAAATCAATGCTAACATTGGAAATTCGGCGATTGCTTCGTCAATTGAAGAAGAAGTTGAGAAGATGCGTTGGGCGACGCTGTGGGGCGCGGATACGGTAATGGATTTGTCAACGGGCAAAAACATTCACGCGACACGAGAATGGATTTTGCGAAACTCGCCCGTGCCGATTGGAACTGTGCCGATTTATCAGGCACTCGAAAAAGTCAACGGCAAGGCGGAAGATTTGACGTGGGAAATTTACCGCGACACGCTTCTCGAACAAGCCGAGCAAGGCGTTGATTATTTCACAATTCACGCGGGCGTGCGCCTTCCGTATATTCGCTTGACGGCGAAACGCACGACGGGAATCGTTTCGCGCGGCGGTTCGATTATGGCGAAATGGTGTCTGTCGCATCACGAGGAAAGTTTTCTCTACACACGTTTCGTGAGATTTGCGAGATTATGCGGACTTACGATGTTTCGTTTAGTTTGGGCGACGGCTTGCGTCCCGGTTCGATTGCCGACGCGAACGATGAAGCGCAGTTTGCCGAACTCGAAACGCTTGGCGAATTGACAAAAATCGCTTGGGAAATGGATTGCCAAACAATGATTGAAGGTCCCGGTCACGTGCCGATGCACTTGATAAAAGAAAATATGGACAAGCAACTTACGGTTTGCGGCGAAGCACCTTTTTATACTTTGGGACCTCTGACGACCGACATTGCACCCGGTTATGACCATATTACATCGGGAATCGGCGCGGCGATGATTGGTTGGTTTGGCTGCGCGATGCTTTGTTACGTTACGCCGAAAGAACATCTCGGCTTGCCGAATAAAAAAGATGTCAAAGAAGGCGTGATAACTTACAAACTCGCGGCGCACGCGGCGGATTTGGCAAAAGGTCATCCGGCAGCGCAAATCCGCGACAATGCTTTGTCGAAAGCGCGTTTTGAGTTTCGTTGGGAAGACCAGTTTAATTTAGCTTTAGACCCGGAAGTGGCAAAAGAATACCACGACGAAACGCTTCCGGCGGAAGGCGCGAAACTCGCGCATTTTTGCTCGATGTGCGGACCGCATTTCTGCTCGATGAAGATTACGCAGGACGTTCGGGAATATGCCGCGCAGCAAGGCGTTGAAGAAGAAAAGGCTCTAGTCGTCGGAATGGCGGAAAAAGCGGCGGAATTTTTCGCCTCAGGCGGCGAGATTTATCAAGGTAATTTGCCCGAAGGCGCGAAACACGACCATTGATTATCGGTGAACTTTAATAGAAATGCGGAAAATCCTCCGCATCTCTATTGCTGCATACCTTTTATACCAAAACAAAAAAGGTTAGTTTGGTATAATTGATAAATAGTCAATAATGAATAGTTACGCGGTCGTCTGCGCCAACTGTTAACTATTTACTATCAACTATTCACTATTTTTCAGTAAAAGAGTTTAACTGACCTTTTTTGTTTCCGTATTATATTAGTCTCTGGAAGAGGATACTTTCATAAACGTTCAGAGCCTTTATTTCAAAATCTTCTCATCTAAGTTTGTGGTGATTCGCCCGACCGGATAGAGTCCGATTCTTTTATCGTAATACGGCGAGCGTTCATAAAAAAATCTCAACCGCGCGTTTGAATTTTTTGCGAAATTTTCATCCTTTAGTTTTTCTTCAAATTCTTTTTTAAGTTCGGGATTTTTCGCCAGCATTTCACGCGCTAATTTTTCGACAACATATGCTTCGCCGTATTCCTTCTGCTCAAAAATCGCGCTGAAAAATCCCCAATACAAAAGTGAATCCGGCGAATCAGGTTCTAAAAGATGAATTGCTACGTTTGCCGCTTCTTGGTCAAGCGGAACAATGACGGAATTTGCCGGAAATGTCCCCATTTCCTTAATCGGAACGGTTTTATAATTCATCGTATTATGACTTTCAAACGACGCGGGCAACCATTTCGGCTCGGTCAAGCGATAGCTTCCGACTTCGATTGTCAAAGGTTTTGTCGTGCGCTGAAATTTAATGCCGTGTGCCTCTAAAACGGCGATGACTTCCTGCCATTGCGGAGGAACGATATAATAAAGTGGCGGCGCAACCGAAGCCGTAACTTTTGCTTCGTCGTATTTCGGAATCGTAATATTAAGCGGTTTTGTGCCGTAGATAATGCGTTTCGCGCCGGAAATGTCGCTGTCTTCAACTTTGTATTCAGTTCCTTTGAACACAAATGGCGTTGAATTTTTTGTTATTTCCAAACGCAGAGGAAATTTGCGGTTTCCGTCGTAAGTTTTGCCGCGCTCGACGGTTTCTTCGTCAGCTTTTCGGTTTGCTTCAAAAAGGCTTACCTTGTTTTGATTTATTTCTTCAAGCGTATAGCGCAAAATATCGTAAGTTCCGCGCACGCGGGATTTGTAAGGCTTATAACTGTGCGTTTCAATCAGCAAACCGATGCGATTTCTGAGCGGCGTGTAGCCGGTTGCAAAACGCGGCGTGGCGATAAATGTCGCAACACCGCCGGTAACTTCGCGCCCGGCAAACTCGACATAATGCGTCAAAAGATTGCCTTCGGCTTCGACTTTTGGCACAACGTTTCCGTCAAAATGCGTGTCCATCCAATTTTTCAAAAGCGGCGAAACTTCCCCGAAATGCGCGTATTCATACGTTACGTTATATTGAAAATCTGCGCCGTCGGTTACGTGGCAGTCAATAAAAAAATCAGGTTTCCACTCATTCCAGAGCGCGAGCCAAGCGCGTGTTTCGGGCGCATCCGCCTTCATATAATCTCGATTTAAATTGAGATTGGCGGAAGTTCCGCGAAAGCCCATCTCAAAGGGACCATTTTGATTAATTCGGTTATAAGATGAAGCGAGTTCGTGTCCGTCCACATTGTAAATTGGCACGAATAGAATCACGACATTTTTTAATAAATCAGCGCGTGTTTTGGTTATCGCAATATCCCGAAGCAGTGCAAATCCAGCATCTTTGCCGTCAATTTCGCCCGAATGAATTCCGGCTTGGATAAAAACAATCACCTTGCCGCTTTTTCGCGCCGCTTCGGGCGTAAAAGTTTTATCCGTTGCAGCAATCAAAAGCGGCAAATCTCTGCCTTCGCCGCTTTTGCCGAAGGATTTGTATTCAAGCCAAGACGACACTTTCGCCAATTTTTGTGCGAAAGCGATTGTGTCGGCGTAATTCCAAGATTTTCGATAATCGGTTTGTTCAGCAAGTGTCAGCCAATCTTTCGGAACATTTTTTGATTCGCTTTGAGCTTTAATTGTCATAGAAAACAGAAAAATTGCAGAGAATAAAGCAATAAATAATTTCAAATTTGAAAAGTTCATAAATCATAATAAATTTTCTGGAATTAAATTTTAATCGCCGGTCATCGTTTCCGGCGGATGGCTCGACAATTCGCGCCAACTCGTCGGATTGCTTCCGTCGTCAAGGCGAATCATCGAAATCGCGCCCGGCGCAGGGCAAACCAGATAACAAAGATTGCAGCCGACGCATTCCGGCTCGTCAACAATCGGATAACGAAGCCCGTCAATTTCGGTAAAATCAATACATTGATGCGCTCCGTCTTCGCAGGCGATATGACAAAGATTGCAGCGAATACAATTATCAAAGTTGACGCGGGCGACGGTTTTGTAATTCAAATCAAGATTGCCCCAATCGGTTACGCGCGTTACGGATTTGCCGATAATTTCATTGACGGAAGAAAACCCCTTTTCGTCCAAATAATTATTCAAACCGTCAATCATATCTTCGACGATTCTGTAACCGTAGTGCATAACCGCCGTGCAGACTTGGACGTTTGACGCTCCCAAAAGTAAAAACTCAACCGCGTCGCGCCAAGTATTGATGCCGCCAATGCCCGAAATCGGAATGTTTATTTCCGCATCTCGCGCCAGTTCCGAAACCATATTCAAGGCAATCGGTTTGACAGCCGTTCCGCAATAACCGCCGTGCGCTGCCATTCCGTTCACATTCGGATATGGAATCATCGTGTCAATATCAACGCCCATCACGGAATTTATCGTGTTGATTAAAGAAAGCGCGTCCGCTCCGCCTTTTGCGGCGGCACGTCCCGGCGGAATGATATTCGTAACATTCGGCGTGAGTTTGACGATGACGG
>JACCYR010000041.1 GCA_013696385.1 Acidobacteriota bacterium | reverse complement strand
GCTTTGCATTACGAAAACGGATTTTTGGTCGCGGGCGCAACACGCGGCGACGGTTTTATCGGCGATGACGTTTTTAACAATGTCAAAACAATTCGCACAATTCCGCTGAAATTAAAAGGCGATTTTCCCGAACAAGTCGAAGTGCGCGGCGAGGCTTTTTTAGCGCGTTCCGTTTTTGAAAAAATCAATAACGACCTCGAAATGCTCGGCGAAAGAACTTTTGCCAATCCGCGCAACGCCGCTTCGGGAACTCTGCGCCAACTCGATTCAGCGATTGTCGCGTCGAGGCGTTTGGATATATTTCCGTATGACGTTTTATCGGGCAATCAAAAACTATTTGCGACGCATTGGGAAATTTTCGAGTGGCTCGAAAAGAAAGGCTTTCACGTCAACCCAAACCGCGCATTGTGCGAAAACATCGAAGGAGTCATTGAATTTTGCGATGAAATGCTGGAACGCCGCGACGCGCTCGATTACGACATTGACGGCGTGGTTGTCAAAGTAAATTCAACGCAGCTGCAGGAAGAATTCGGTGCGACGACGAAAGCACCGCGCTGGGCGATTGCCTACAAATATCCGGCAATGCAGGCGACGACGCGCCTTAACGATATTATTGTTCAAGTCGGCAGAACCGGCGCATTAACGCCGGTTGCGTATCTCGAACCTGTTCAACTCGCCGGAACAACCGTGGCGCGAGCGTCTCTGCACAACGAAGATGAAATCAAGCGTTTGGGAATCAAACTCGGCGATTGGGTTTTGATTGAAAAATCGGGAGAAATTATTCCGCAAATTTTGCAAGTCATCGAATCAAAACGCGACGGCAACGAAACGGATTACGAATTTCCGACGTATTGTCCGGTTTGCGGTTTTGATGCCGTGCGTCCCGAAGGCGAAGCCGTAACGCGCTGTTCAAACACGGATTGTCCCGCGAAAGTTAAAGCGCGAATTTTATATTTTGCGGCGCGAAAGGCAATGGACATCGAAGGTTTGGGCGATATTTTGGTCGAAAAGCTGGTTGATTTGGGTTTGGTGAAAAATGTCGCCGATTTATATTCGTTAACGCTTGAGCAAGTTTCAGAGCTTGAACGAATGGCGGAAAAATCGGCGACAAATTTAATTAATCAAATTGAAGCCTCGAAAACACGCGGCTTGCAAAGATTACTTTTTGGTTTGGACATTCGGCACGTCGGCGAAAGATACGCGAAAATTTTGGCGCGGGCGTTTCGTTCGATTGAAAAACTCGCCGAAGCAAGCGTTGAAGAACTCGACGCGATTCACGAAATCGGCAAAACGGTTGCCGTCAGCGTGTTTAACTTTTTCCAAAATCCGCGCAATCAAGAAATTATCGAAAGATTAAAAGCGGCGGGCGTGAAAATGAAAATTGACGGTGATTCCTCAATAGTTTTAGACGAAAACTTTGCCGGTAAAACATTTGTTCTGACAGGAAAACTCGAACAATTCACACGCGATGAAGCGGCAAAATTTATTGAAGAACGCGGCGGAAGAGTTTCTTCAACTGTTAGTAAAAAAACCGATTATGTTGTCGCTGGTGCAGACGCAGGCTCAAAACTTTCAAAAGCGGAAAATTTAGGTGTAAAAATAATTAATGAAGAAGAATTTGAAAATATGATTTTGTAAATTTCAAGCCGTGTTCTCAATTTCTGTTTTATAATCAAACCAATATGTTCGAAGTTTTTGAACAAAATGAAGTTTTACTTGATTTCACCAAACGGCTTGAAAAACTTGATATTTCATATATGCTGACCGGCTCAATGGCGATGGCTTATTACGCGCAGCCGCGAATAGACCGCCGATATTGATATTGTCGTTGAACTTGATTTGAGCAAAGCCGACGAGATTATCAAAAATTTTGAGCCTGATTATTATATTCTGCACGGTTCAATGCATTCGGCAATTTTGAGAAAGACGATGTTTAATTTGCTTCACGAAAAAACGCTCGTCAAAGTTGATTGCGTGTTGCGAAAAAATGATGAATTTCAGATAAACGCTTTTAATCGTCGAAAAAAAGTTGATTTTGCCGATTTTGATTTATGGATTATCAGCCA
>JACCYR010000015.1 GCA_013696385.1 Acidobacteriota bacterium | reverse complement strand
CAGAGCCGCCGGAGCTTTATCACAAATACGTCGGACACGACGACAACCGCGATTGGTATGCTTTTACGCAGGTTGAGACGCAGTTGACGGTCGATAAAATTCACAACGTCTGGCATCCGCAAATCGTTCACGACATTCACCAGCAAAGCGCGAACGGCGCGCGGATGTTTTTGCCGCCGTATCTGCCGCCCGTCGAGCCGAACGTGCCGAAGGAATTAATCGAAGGCTTTACGGAACTCGGAAATTTTATGGCGAACGATTTGCGCGGCAAAGGTTTTCAGGGCATCACGACCGCTTCGACCTACGACGCCTGGACGCCTGCGCGGGCGTATTCGCATTATCACGGCGGCGTGCGGATTTTGTCGGAAACGGCTTCGGCGAGATTAGCCACGCCGATTACGGTTAAATTTGAAGATTTGCGCGGCGGTCTCGGCTACGACGCGAAACGCGAATCGGCAAACTTTTCGCCCGTTTGGAAAGGCGGCGAATGGCATCTGCGCGACATCACCAACTATATGACAACGGCGGCTTTTAGTTTGCTCAAACACGCTTCGGACAATCGGGAGAAATGGCTTTCGACATTTTATAAGATTGGGAAAGAAGCCGTCAGACCTAGAAAGAATAAAGAATTATTCGGCTATATTCTCAAAAAGTCGAACAAGGATGCCATAGGTTTTTACAATATCATCGAAGTATTGAAAAAAGGCGGAGTTAAAGTTGATTTTCCAAGCACTTTGCAAATTGATGGAAAAAAATTCGACAAAGTTGCGATTGTCAAATTTGACCAGCCGTACGGTATGTTTGCCAAAACTTTATTGGAAAAACAAACATATCCGAATTTGAAGGATGAAAAAGGAAATCCGATTCCGCCTTACGATGTAACGGCGCATACGCTTACGCTATTAATGGGAAACACCGAAGTTATTCCGATTTATAAAGCCTTAACCTATAAACCTCTTCCTGCCGAAGAATTAACATTTGATAGTATTAATTGTCATAACACGGTCGGTCTTTATCGTTCCTTTATACCTTCGATGGACGAAGGCTGGACTCGTTGGTTATTTGAGACCTTTGCGGCTGGCAATACTTGTTCGACTGGTACCGACTCAATTGGAAATAAGGCAATTCAGGGGAATCAATTAAAGGATTACAAACAAATCATCTTCCCCGACCAATCGCCGAACCAAATCTTAAACGGTTACGCGAAGGGAACGATGCCCGACGAATACACGGGCGGAATCGGCGCGGACGGCGTGGCAAACTTAAAGAAGTTTGTCGAAGCCGGCGGCACACTCGTCTTTCTCAACCGCGCTTCAAACTTCGCTATCGAACAATTCAATCTGCCTGTCCGTAATGTAACAAAAGGCTTACCGCGCAGGGATTTTTTCATTCCCGGCTCAATTTTGCGAACCGAACTCGACACCACAAACCCAATCACCAAAGGAATGGACAAACAATCAATCGCGTGGTTTGAAGATTCGCCCGCGTTTGAAGTTTTAGACAATTCACGGGTCAAAGTTATCGCCCGTTATCCAGAAAAAACCGAAGACATTTTGCTTTCCGGTTGGGCTTTGGGTGCGGAGAAAATTGCGGGAAAAGCCGCGTTGGTTGAAATTCCGCTTGGCAAAGGCAAGATTATTTTGTTTGGCTTTCGTCCGCAATATCGCGGTCAAACGCTGGCGACGTTTCCGCTTCTGTTTAATGCGATAGGAAATTAGCTACGAATTACACGAATAAGTAGTCGCTCACAATTAGACTTAACTATTTTATTATTAGTTAAGTAATGGAATAAAAGGGCTTATGCTATTCACGACACAAAGTCTGAATTGAAATAGTTAAACATAATTGTGAACGATTACTTAATACGAATTAAAACCAAATAAAAAGTAATTTAATTTTTTATAAAATCATTGCGCTAATTTCCAAAACTGTATTATATTTCTGCCATTCGTGTAATTCGTGGCTAATTTCCCAAATTCGTTGTATTATGTGAGGAACAAGGAGAAAACGAATGTCCAGTTTGATGACAATTTTTTTGGCAATCGGCGGACTCGGTTTTTTGTTTTTGCTGATTTCGTTTGTTGTCGGCGATATTTTTGAGGCAATCGGTTTTGATTTCGGTTTGGACGCGAGCCACGATTTCGGAGTTTTTGACAGCCGCGTTATCAGTGTTTTCTTCACGGCTTTTGGCGGTTTCGGCGCAATCGGCACAACAGTCGGCTACGGTGCGGCGGGAAGTTCGCTTTTTGGACTTTTCGGCGGCGTTGTCTTTGGCGCAATTGTCTTTTTCTTCGGCAAATTTCTTTTTAGTCAACAGTCTTCAAGTTCAGTTGCGACGGAAGATTTAATCGGACGCACGGCGCAGGTTATTGTCGGCATCAAGCCAAATCAATTAGGACAAATTTCCTGCCGCGTCGGTGAAGAACGAGTCGAAAAACTCGCCCGTGCAATCAGCGATAAAGAAATCAAAATCGGTGAAGTCGTCCGCATTGATTCCGTCAACAGCGACGCGGTGTTGGTCAGCGTTGACGAAGGCAAAGGATTTTCGCTTTTTTCGGAAAAGGCTTGAAATTTTCGCACTATTCAAATTAGAATTCGGT
>JACCYR010000006.1 GCA_013696385.1 Acidobacteriota bacterium | reverse complement strand
TCCATCAACAGCGGAAACTCATCGGCATCTTTTGTCAGTTCCCAAAGTCCCGTATTATCGAGGTCGTCGTAATCGCCTGATTGTTGATTTTTAATTTTGGACAGCCAAATTTCTCTCGCGCCCGGCTGATGTGGGCTGGAAGCATCTAACCGATAAGCGTTTAGAAAATAATCTTCCGTCTGCTTTTCTATCCGCCGTTCTATTCTGTCGGCAATGTAATCATCGAGGGATTTTAATCTTTGAATGTCAATAAATTCGTCAAAAGATTTATAGCAGGGATAGGTAATGCGCGGCTCTGTTTTTGCTATGTCGATAATTTTATTGTGAAAATTTTCACCAGCCTTAACGGTTGAATTTTCAACTGTTTGTTCTTGTTTCCCTATTTGGCTCATAACTTAAATATGCAAAAACAATTAAACTTTCCCGTAACAATAACGATATTATCTATACTTTACTTTCAGGCAGTATCTGAAACCTTAAGTGTAAATATTATAATACTAAATCCTGTTATTATCCATCTGTATTATATCATACACTATCAAAATTATTTTTATCGTATCGTTTAATTAAAATCAGTTTGTTTAGGAGAATGAAAACGAAATTTATAAATCAGCAAAAATTGCCGTTAGTAATTGAACCTGAAAAAAACACTAGCCTCGAATTTCTCATTTCCTTGTCTTTAAACCATCGAGATTTTCTTCAAAATAAACTTTTGGAACACGGCGCATTGCTTTTTCGGGGATTTTCCGTGTCAGATGCGGCAGATTTAGAGCAGTTTGTGCGCTTGTTTTCAGAAAAAGAATTGCTCAAATACGTTGGCGGCGCATCTCCGCGCGTCGAACTCGGCGGCGGCGTTTATACTTCGACCGAATATCCGGCGCATCTGCGGCTCGCTCTCCACAATGAATTGTCGTATTCGAGCAAATATCCCGCTCATTTATATTTTTGCTGTCTCGTCGCGTCCGAAAAAGGTGGCGAAACTCCGCTTGCCGATAGCCGCAATTTGCTAAAAAAGATTGATGCAGATGTTACCAGCCAATTCAAAAATAAAAAAATAAGATATGAACGCAACCTTGACAGCGATCCAAGTTCCGGTTTTTCTTGGCAAAATGCTTTTGAAACCGACGATAAACAAATGGTAGAAAATTACTGTCGTAAATCCGAAATTGATTTCAAATGGAAAGATAACAGTGGATTGTGGTTGAGTGAAATTCTTCCGGCAACGGCAACGCATCCAAAAACGGGTGAAGAAGTTTGGTTCAACCAAGCGGAAGGTTTTCATCCGTGCAACTTAGATAAAGAAACTTATCAATCTTTAATTTCAATGATGCGCGAAGACGGATTTAGGTTAAATGTTCGATTCGGCGATGGGACTAAGATTGATGTTTCAACGATTAAACATATCAGCAAGGTAATACAGAACGAAATGGTGCTTTTTCCCTGGCAAGTAGGCGATATTTTAGTTTTGGATAATATGCTTACGGCACACGGACGAACGTCGTTTTCGGGAGAGCGAAAAATCATTCTGGCAATGACCTGAAATAGGATTAAACGGAACTATTAGAATAAAATTCATTAATTTCCGTCTAATCCTGTCTATCTTAATCAAATTTTCCTAATTAGCACTGGCGCGTTTAGCTTTTGCCGGAGTTCCGCCTTTAATAGTCATTTCATTTAAAATCCATTCGGCATTGCCGAACTTTTCAGTTACAAAAAGAACATAGCGAATGTCAACGGCGATGGTGCGTCCGTAGTTTTCGTCATAGTAAAAGTCATTGCCCAGACCTTCATAATTTCCGTCAAATACTAAACCGACTTGTTCGCCGTAAGCGTTCAGCACCGGACTTCCCGAATTTCCGCCGATGATATCGGTGGTCGCCAGAAAATTAACCGGAACGCTGTCGCCTGCGCCAAATCTGCCGAAATTCCGTGTGCGCTGCAAGTCTTTTAATTTTTGCGGCACATCAAAGGGTTCCGCGCCGGTGTCTTTTTCAATAACTCCTTTAAGAGTGGTGAACGGGCTGTATCTGACAGCTTCACGCGGACTGTAACCCTTGATGTAACCATAAGTAAAGCGCAAAGTAGAATTAGCATCGGGGTAAGGACGAGTGCCTTCCATTTCCGCCATTCCTTGCTGATAGAGCAATCTCAATCGGTCAATATCACCGCTAAATTTTGCCGTCCGCGCCGTCAGAGTATTTCTTTCCTGCCCTAAAGCGGTTATAAACTCGACAATATTCGGATATTTTTTCTGTAAATCGTTGAAAGACATATCGTAAAGTTTTATAATTTCTTCGGGCGTATCGAAATTTCCTTTTTCGGCGATGGATTCCGCAAACGTTTCTTCAGCGAGGCGGCGTTCTTTGCCTTCAAAACGATTGAAAAGATTTTCCGCCGCCGCAAATTTTTGACCGGCAGGCAAGTCCGCCATCATTTTCAAAAAGAATTTGAGCATTTCGCGTTCCAGAATTGGTTCACGGTCTTTGTAAGCAGTTTGAATCTCGGTTAATTTCTCTTGTTTTTCGCCCTGCGTTAGATTTTTGCCTTGCTGGACAGCTAAAATCGCGTCATAAACTTGTTTGAAAACAGGCGTTAAAGTCGGATTCGGAAGCCTCTGCAAAATGACATCGCGTTGTGCCATTGGAAAAGTTTCTGCGGAAAGGCGTTTCAAACTCGGCAAAACTTCGCCGTATTTAGCTTGTCGCTGCGGATTTGCCATTACCCAAGCGGCAAATTTTGCTTCTTCGGCGCGGCGTTTGCTAATTGCGTCGGCTCGTTTTAAGGCGATTGGACTGCCTCTATACACCTTTCTGTAATTATCAAGATTAGCAATATCGGATTGATATTTTATACGTTTTTCTTCACTCGTTTCGCCGACTTTACCGAGCGCATCACTCCGCGCCTGCAGATATGCGGCGAGAAAAGGGAAGTTGACATTTTCGGCATATTCAATTGATTGGCTTTCACGGTAGCGCGTTGTTCCGCCAGGATAACCCATAGCAAAAACAAAATCGCCTTCCTTTAGCCCGCCGATGTTGATTGTCAAATGCTTTTTCGGTTTGTAGGGAATATTGTTCGGCGAATATTCAGCGAATGTTCCGTCCGGCGCGACATACGCCCGCAGAAAAGTAAAATCTCCGGTGTGCCGCGTCCATTCAAAATTGTCCGGGTCGCCGCCGAACACGCCGATATTTCTCGGCGGTGCATAAACCACGCGCACATCTTTTATCTGCATCGTTTGATAAAGATAATAAAAAAAGCCGCTGTTTAAGGCTTGAATGCGAATCATCGAGCCTTTCGGTGCTTTAGCTTGTTCCTGCTGTTGCAGTTCTTCGGTATTTTTCTTGAGGGTTTGTGCGAGCGCGTCACCCGTCAGATTTTCCGTGCCTTTGTTGATTTTAGCCGTTACGTCTTCGACGCGCTGCGTCATAAATATCGAATAACCTTTGGCAGGCAGTTCCTGAGCGCGTGAATCGGCTTTGTAGCCCGTCTCAACATAATCTTTCTGCGGCGTTGAAGCTGACACTAGCGCGTCGAAACCGCAATGATGATTGGTCAATATCAAACCGTCGGGCGAAACAAATTCCGCCGTGCAGCCGATACTCAAACGGATAACCGCATCGGATAAACTAACGCCGTTCGGGTTATAAATATCCGAAGGCTTGATTTTCAAACCTTTTTTTGCCAGTCCAAGCTGGCTGATTTGGTCGGGCGTGAACATTCCCTCGTCCGGTTTGGCAACCGCAAACGAAACCGACGACAGCATAAGCGCAAACATCAAAACAGATGTTGAAATTGTGTTTAGTTTTAAACGCATATTAAAAGTTAGCTCCTATTTTTTAGTGTAATTTAACTTAATTATTGCATTTTAAGATATTATTCAAAAATGCTGTTGAGAATTTATTCTAAAAAAACAATAATTTTTTTGGTAAAAGCGTTTAACAAATAAGTAAAAATATACTTCAAAGTCCATCTTTAACAGCCAACTCGCCTCACATTGGACTTTACGATATAATCTGATAAAATCACGCTTTGTCCAAACTGACAATCTCGTAGTAAAATAGAACCAATCTTCAAATAAATAGGAATATAACAGATGTTAAAGTTTTTTAAGCGAATGGAAAGAACGCGCAATTTCGTTCTTTTACTTTTTTCCATATTAATGGTGGCAAGTTTAATTTTATTCTATGCGCCGACACCCAACAATGTACAGGGTGATTTGGCACGCGACGAAACGACGGCTGCCGAAGTCGGAGGCGAAAACATAACTGTTGCCAATTTAGCAATGCAGCAAGAAAATATGAACCGTTTGGGGCGACCGCTTCCAGCTAAATTTTTTCTTGATGGAATGATTCGTGAACGCATCATTCGCGGAGAAGCCAAAAAGCTGGGTTTAGCGGCAACAGATGCAGAAGTTGCAAGTTATATCCGCCAACAAAATAAACCTGAAGAAGGCGATCTGCCGTTTGATCAGGCGCGTTATGAACAAAATGTTACCGAGCAGTTCGGCAGCGTCAGCAATTTTGAGCAATCGGTCCGCGACCAGCTCAGCGGGAAGAAAATTCAAGCCTTTCTGACTTCGGGCGTTACGGTTTCCGAAGAAGAAGTCCTGAATGATTACAAACGCAAAAATATAAAGTTTGATTTAACTTATGTTCCCGTCAGCAGCGCGGATTTGGCGCAAACGATTAAACCGACTGATGAAGAATTGAAAAATTATTTCGAGCAAAATAAGCAAAATTATTATTTTAATGTTCCGCAAAAGAAAATTCGCTATATTTTTCTGAACACTTCGAAAATCGGCGAAAAACTGCAGATTTCCGAAGAAGATTTGAAAGCCGAATACGAAAAGATTCCCGACGACAAAAAACAAGCGGGTGTGCAAGGACAGCAAATTGTTTTGCGTGTTTCCAAACCCGAACTTGAACCGCAGGTTGTGGCTAAAGCCAATGAATTGGTAGCCCAAGCGCGAAAAGAAAACGGGAAAATTTCCGAAGAAGCCTTTGCCGAACTTGCAAAAGGTCAATCCGAAGACGCGGCAACCGCCGCTAACGGCGGGAAACTTTCCGGTTTGGTTAAGGCAAATCCGAGCAAACCGGACGACCCATATCAACGCCTTTTGACGATGCAGCCAGGCGAAGTATCCGAGCCGATTAAATATCAAGACCGTTACTTTATTCTGCGTCGCGGCGAAGCCGTGCCGAAAACTTACGAAGATGCAAAAAAGGAAATTGAAGTTAGTTTGAGAAATCGCCGCGCATACACCGCCGCCGCCGAACTCGCACAAAAAGTTGATGACCGTTTAAAGGAAGTTAAAGATGTGCAGAAAGTAGCTGAAGAATTTGCCGCGCAAGCCAATGTGAGTCCAAAAGACATGGTGCGCGAAACGGGTTATGTCAAACCGGGCGACGATGTACCGAATATCGGCAACTCGCCGCAGTTTGAAGAAGGTATCGCGTCGCTTGTAAATCAAGGCGATGTCGGCGACAAAATTCCGATCCAAAACGGTTTTGCGATTCCAATGTTAGTGGACAAAAAAGAACCGCGCAATGCCGAATTTGACGAGGTAAAAGAGCAAATTGCCGAAACTGTAAAGATTGAGCAGGCACGAGCAAGAGTCGAAGAAATTGCCAAACAAATTGCTGCCGATGCAAGTTCCGCGAGTGCTTTAGCTGCTGCCTCGCAAGCCAAAGGTCTAAAGGCGCAGGAAGCAAACAGTTTTCTCTTAGGTTCACCGCTTGGAGAAGGTCCGAGTGCGGCAACTTCCGAAGCGTTAGAAGATACAATTTATGGTTTAAAGCCGGGCGAAGTTACCAAAGAACCGATAAGAATTGGCGAAAATTTGTATATCGTCGCTGTGAAAAGCCGCGAAGAAGCCAGTATGGAAGATTTTGCCAAACAGCGAGACCAGCTTATTGAGGCAAAACTTACAGAAAAACGCGGACAAGTTTTTCAGGATTATCTGGCAAGCAGACGGCAGGAAATGGAAGCCAATGGCGAGATTAAAATTTATCAGGACGCTTTGGCAAAACTTGAAGAAGTTCCCAAAACGCAAGAACAATAAAGAAAATTTCTGATTGAAAAGCTGAAGCCTGCAAGATAGTCGAGCGTGCAAACGCACTCGACTATCTTGCAGGCTTCAGCTTTTCAGAGTTATTTACACCAAGCAAAAGTCCTATAATCATTAGTTTTTTCGTTTTAACCGAAAGCCAATTACAACAAATCCGAATCCGATAGTTCCGAAAAACAGCAATGATTTTATAAAATTTAACCAATTTGTCGGCGGTTGTGCCGAACTCTGCGTTTTTGAAGACGGTTTTGGTTTATCGGAAACTTTTAAAATTTCGCCCGTTCCGTCTAACGTGCGCGACATCCGCAGCATTTCATCTATGCGGAAAGGACGCGCTCCGCGTCTGCCGAAAACCGCAATCTGATTGCCGCTTTCATCAACCGCGCGGTCGCGGTCTAAACCTTTGGAAATCGCCAGAGCTTCACCTTTTGTTTGAAATGATGCAATCAGTTTCGGCTCTGGTTTCGGACTAAAACCGGCATATTCTGGCATCGTTTCGGGGTCGGTTAACTGCAAAACCTTTAAACCGTTTTTTCCGTCCGCAACGTAAGCATAAAGACT
>JACCYR010000209.1 GCA_013696385.1 Acidobacteriota bacterium | reverse complement strand
GCAAAGATGACTTCGCTGCGCTAAATATTATCGGAATGAGCGCGTGTTATTCGTCAAACGAAAAAACCTTTCTCGGCTTTGATTTACCGTTCGATTTAACAACGGGCAAAATCCGCCAAGATGTTTGGGCAAAATGGCTGGCTCATGACCCGATAAGAATGGTTGAAGAATACGCTGATAATTTGAAATCGCTAAAACTTCTCTATATTGACGCGGGAACAAAAGATGAATTTTATCTGGATTTGGGCGCGAATATTTTATGCGAAAAATTAAAAGAACACCGGATTAAATACAAACACGAAGAATTTGACGACGGACATTTTAATATCAGCTATCGCTATAATCGCTCATTGAAACTTATTTCGCAAAATATCAATGATTAAAATGTTTGTTCGAGAAATCTTGACGCGCTCTTTCGAGTTCCGCATCCATTTTGCCCGCGAGCATAAACCAAACCATTTTGTAATCGGAAATGAAAGACCAGAGCGGATATTTGAATGTGGCGGGTTTATTTTTCTCAATAAAGAAATGTGAAAACCAAGCAAACGCATAACCAACAACCAAACAAAGCGGAAAGTAATACCAAGTTCCCCACACAATAAACCAAACAAGTAAAATAATTCCCAGACTCGTGCCGATAAAATGCAAATAGCGTGTTAAAGGCTGGCTGTGTTCTCGGACGTAAAAATCCCAAAATTCCCGATAATTTTCGATGGGTTTGTTATCTATGTCCATGTGCGTACAATCTCTGCCAGAAGTAAGGCGGCAATCCATCCGACAAACAAAACAGACGCGCCAAGAATCGCAAAACTAATAATGGTGATTGCCGAAGCTCCGAACTTGCCGAGCGAAGGATTTTCGGCAAGCCGTTTTGCCGTGTATGCGCTTGCCGCGCCAAGTCCCAAAGCATTTAGAAAAGCCAGCGCGATATAAAAAATAAGACTCGGCGTGGCATCTGTTTCGTTATATCCGTTTAGTCCAAGCAGCAAACCAAAGAAGCCGAGCGTCGCGCCGGCAGCTTGAATTAAAGCCGTTATAACAAAGATGATTATTTTCATTTTTCCTCAAAAAGTTCCATAAACGTTTCGTTTGAAACAGGTTCGATTCTGCCCAATTTCATATTTTCTTCAACGTGACCGGCGTGGCTCATTCCGACCAAAGCAGTTGTGATTCCGGGCGCGGAACGCACAAATTGCAGACTCGTTTGCGCGTCGGTTTCCATTTTCCCAAGCGTTTCGCTGACGTTCGGCGGCAAACCTGTGGCAAGTTGTCCCTGCGAAATCGAAGCACTGGCAATAACAGTTATATTAAGCGCGTGAGCAACTGCAACAGTTGACTGCATTTCGCCGTTAAGTGTCTGGTTTTTCAAAACCAATGCTTCGGGCATCGTCAGGTTAAACGGGACTTGAATAAATTTGAAACCGTGATTTTTGCCGCCGATTTTTCGGGCGATATTCGCCATTTTTTCGAGTGAATGATAGCCTTTCTGCTGCGGCGAAATGCGGAAACCGTTCCACGTCGCCACGCCGTAAAATTTAATTTTTCCGCCCGCGCGGTTTTCTTCTAAAAGCTCAAACGCCGAAGCCAGACGCTCTTCAAATTCACTGGTTTCGACCTCGCTGAGCTGCGATTCGGGATTGTGAATATAATAAACGTCAATCCCTTCAATCTCCATATTTTTGAGCGATTGGTCAACCTGACTTTGCAGATAACTCGGTGTCATACAATGACTTCCGCCGACAATATCATCAAAGTCAGCAATTCCGGTTTCGACAAAATTTTCGATAAAATACTGGCGCACATTGGTCGGCGGTTCATTCTCAAAAGGCAGATAACCGCCTTTTGTGCAGATGACGATTTCGTCGCGCCCGTATTTTTTCTTCCGCAAATTTTGCAGTGCTTTGCCGATGGCGCGTTCGCTGCGCTGAAACCGATAGTTGGCGGCAGTGTCAATTACGTTGCAGCCGAGTTCAACCGCATTTGTAATCGCTTCCGTGTAACTTTTGTCGGTCGGGACATTCGCTTCGCCCAAATATGTGCCGATGCCGATTGACGACAACCATAAGCCTTGAGCCTGTCGAAAATGATTTTGGACGAATTTTTTAAGAAAACGCTGAACGTAACGCGATGTTCCATCGGAAGTGGCAAATTTTGCAGTTGTCATTTTATTTATTATATTTCATCACGGAATTTGGCACAATTAAACAACCGAGTTAAAAATTAGAATAAAGCTTTAAACTTTAAAACGAGTGATGAACTAAAAGTAATGCTTACAGCAGCAAAGGATATTTTTGATTAGCCGCGCGGGTTAATTTTATCTTCGAGCCATTCGGTTAAATCATCCACCGATTCGATATGAACGGGTTTGCCTTGCCACGCTTTAAATGCCCACACAATCAGCATAATCGTCGTTACAATCTGGAAAATTACATTTCCCGCATGGGCAAATGGTATAAAGTTGTCAATGCCGCCTAAAATGGTCGTAATAATCAGAATTCCGATATGCGCGGCAAGACCTTGCGCGGCGTGAAAACGCACCTTTGCTTCGCTTTTAGGCACGAACAAAAGTTCCAAAATTCCGGCAACTAAGCCGACATACGGCAAATAGGGCAACGCCGTCAAGATATTTTCCGGCAAACCGACCTTGGCAACCTTGCGCTTCGATGAATTTCCGACATCCGCATTGAGCTTTGCGGTTTGAAAAACATTCGGAACTTGCTGCCCGTCAAAAGGCGGCGAATAAGAAGAAAAATTCGCCTCGGTAAAACGGCGCGTTTGCTCTTCCGTCGGAACGGTTTCGTTAAATTTCCTCGTTTCCGCGCTTTCATTCGGCAAATTTTGTGTTTGCGCTTCCTTTACTTTGCGCGGAAAATCGGGGTCGAGCGGATTTGTATCGAATTTCTTTGGCATCGTTTTGTTGTTCCTACGATATTTTACATATTTTAGTTCAAAAATTTTAGCCGCGAATTACACAAATAACACAAATAATGCAATCAATATTTTTAATTCGTGAAATGTGCGAGTAATTCGCAGCTAAAGTTATTCTATGATTTTAATTCCCAACTCATTTAACTGTGCCGCATCCACTTCGCCCGGCGAATCCATCATCAAATCTTGCGCCGAAGCGGTTTTCGGAAATGCGACGACATCGCGGATGTTTTCTGTGCCTTGAAGGAGCATAACGATTCTTTCAATTCCGGCGGCAAATCCGCCGTGCGGCGGAGTTCCGTATTCAAGCGCGTTGAGGAAAAATCCAAATCTTTCCCGCGCTTTTTC
>JACCYR010000323.1 GCA_013696385.1 Acidobacteriota bacterium | reverse complement strand
CGACCTCGTTTATTATAAAAACCGTCAAAAACGCGCCCGCCGGTTCAAAATGGGCAATCGGCACGGAACTAAATCTTGTCAATCGTTTGATTAAAAATCATCCTGACAAAGAAATTCGTCTGCTTGCGCCCGATTTGTGTATGTGTGCGACAATGTATCGCATCGCGCCGCAAAATCTCGCGTGGGCGTTGGAAAATCTCATTGCGGGAGTTGTCGTCAACGAAATCAAAGTTGACGGGGAAACAAAGAAATGGGCGACAGTTGCGCTTGAGCGGATGATTAGATTTACGCAACAAAATCAAAAAAGCTAATGGTAAATAGTTTTTGCTTCAAACGATAATTAACCATTTACCACTAAAGAGAATGGCGGAAGTTCAAAACAAATTGCCCGAAAACATATCGGGCAAATTTTATGTAGATAACCAATGTATTGACTGCGATGTTTGCCGCGACACTTCGCCGGAGAACTTTACGCGCAACGACGAAAATGGTTATTCTTATGTTCACAAGCAACCGGAAACAATTGAGGAATTTGAGCTTTGCAAAGAAGCGCGTGAGATATGTCCGGTTGAAGCCATCGGCGACGACGGAAATTAATAGATTTTAGGATTAACTCATTTTTGCATAGGGAAATTCCTGCAAAAAGAACAAGAAAATTGCAGTGTATATAATTGCTGACCATTAAATCATATGCCTTCGGGAAAAACCCACGATGCAATCACATTTTTTCTGACCGCACCGACGTTTGCGGCAGTTTGGGGAATAACGGAAAGCATTCCGACTGCTTCGATAATTGCCGCTGCGTTTCTTTTCGGCGGCTTGATGTTTGGTCCCGACTTGGACACGCACTCGAAACAATATACGCGCTGGAGCATTTTTTGCTATTTGTGGTATCCGTATCAGGCGTTTTTCAAGCACCGTTCGCGCTGGTCGCACGGTTTGATTTTCGGTACGTTTCTGCGTGTCATTTATTTTATGGGCGTGCTGACGCTTTTGTCGTTTTTAGTCGTGTTTGTCATAGCTTTTTATTCCGGCGGAGATTTGCCGAACTTGATGGAATTTACAAAAACGTGGCAGCAAATTGGCGAATTTACCCGCCAGCATTTTGGCGAATATAGTTTTTTGTCGCTTTTTATCGGGCTGTGGCTCGGTGCGGCAAGCCATACGCTGACCGATATGGTTGGTTCATTTATTAAACACGGACGAATTATGGAATTTATGTGATTTGCGATTGTGTAAATAAAAATTTTTAATGCAGACGCGCTTGTGGATTAGTTAAAATCGTTTTTAAAATTTACGCCCATAAGTCCAATCTGTAACTGCTCTAAAGTCTTATTTATAAATTATAAACAATTGGATTCAAATATAAAAATATGATAAAAGACGAATTGAAAAGTATTATTTCGGACAAAACCGCAAAAATCGGCGTAATCGGGCTGGGTTATGTCGGTTTGCCGTTGATTGTCGAATTTGCACTCAAAGGTTTTCAGGGCATCGGTTTTGAAGTTGACCGAAAGAAAGCCGATGAAATTAACGCGGGAAATTCTTATATCGTTGATGTAACAAGCGAAAATGTTAAAAAATGCGTCGAAAGCGGAAATCTGAAAGCGACAATCGGTTTTTCCGAATTAAATATTTGCGATGTCATCATCATTTGCGTCCCGACACCGCTTCGGAAAACAAAAGACCCCGATATGTCATATATTTTGGCGGCGGGCGAGCAGATTCAAAAATATATGCGGCGCGGACAGCTTATAATTTTAGAATCAACTACTTATCCGGGAACAACCGACGAAATTCTCCAGCCGATGTTTGAAGAAAAGGGTTTCCGGCTTGACGAAGATTTTCTGTTGGCGTTTTCACCTGAAAGAGTTGATCCGGGCAATCCGCAGTTTCAAACACACAACATTCCGAAAGTCGTCGGCGGCGTGTCGAAGGATTCCGGTCAAATCGCTTCATATCTTTACTCGCAAATTGTCGAAAATGTTCATCTGGTTTCTTCCGCGAGAGTTGCTGAAGCCTGCAAACTGTGGGAAAACACTTTCCGGGCGATAAATATCGGAATGGCAAATGAAATGGCAAAGGTCTGCAACGCGCTCGGCATCGACACTTGGGAAGTTGTCCGCGCCGCCGCCACCAAACCGTTTGGCTTTATGCCGTTTTATCCGGGACCGGGAATCGGCGGACACTGCATTCCGCTTGACCCACATTATTTAAGTTGGAAAGCGCGGCAGCACGGTTTTGATTCGCAGTTTATTTCACTCGCCGAACAAGTTAATTCGGGAATGCCGAAGTATGTCGTCAAACTTGTCGCTGATGGTTTGAATGATGAGAGTAAAGCTGTCAAAGGCTCGCGCATTTTGATTCTCGGCGTAGCTTATAAAAAAGACATTGACGATATGCGCGAATCGCCTGCGCTTTCGGTGATTGATTTACTTCGTTCACGCGGCGCGGAAGTCGTCTATCACGACCCGTTTGTGCCGGAAGTTCACTTTGACC
>JACCYR010000317.1 GCA_013696385.1 Acidobacteriota bacterium | reverse complement strand
AATGAGCGGTTTGGATTTGCTGAAGGAATTAACCGATTTTGATAAATCAATTATTGTTCTTCTTTTGACGGCGCACGGAACGGTTGATTCGGCGGTTGACGCGCTTCGGCTTGGGGCGTTTGATTATTTGCAAAAACCGTATGATGCGGAGAAATTGCTCGACACGATTTCACGCGCTTTGAATAAATTAACGACGCTCGATGCGGAAATCGTTTCCGATTCGCCGGAAATGGACAAGGTGAAAAAGCTGATCTTGAAAGTCGCAAAGTCAAATTCAACAGTGCTGATTCGCGGCGAATCGGGAACGGGAAAAGAGTTAATTGCGCGGGCGATTCACAACAATTCATTGCGGACGGACGAAGTTTTTCAAGCCGTCAACTGCGCCGCAATTAACGAAAATCTGCTTGAATCGGAACTTTTCGGACACGAGAAAGGAAGTTTTACCGGCGCAGTTGGTGAAAAGAAAGGTCTGTTTGAAGTTGCCGATGGCGGAACTTTGTTTCTCGACGAAATCGGCGAACTCGACATTTCTCTGCAAGCAAAAATTCTTCGCGCTTTGCAGGAAAAACAGATTCGGCGCGTCGGCGGAACAAAGGAATTAAAGACGGATGTGCGCGTTGTCGCCGCGACAAATCGTGATTTATTAAAAATGACGCAAGACGGCAGATTCCGCGAAGATTTATATTATCGCTTAAATGTTTTGAGCATCGAAATTCCGCCGCTGCGGACGCGCCGTTCCGATATTCCTGTTTTGATTGAGTATTTTTTGAAAAAACATACACGCGATACCAAACGCGAGATAAAAATCAACGCCGAAGCCAAGCGTTTGCTCGAAAATTACAGTTATCCGGGAAATGTCCGCCAACTTGAATCGGCAATTGAACGCGCCACTCTTTTGTGCGAAAACGACACGATTACAATCGAAGATTTCCCGCCGGAAATGGTGCGCGAAAACGTTCCCGCATCAGCCGACGAACTTTTCAAACTGCCGCCCGAAGGCGTAAATTTTGAAGACGTCGAGCGCAGTTTGATAATGCAGGCAATGGAACGCACTGACAATAACATCACGAAATCGGCGAAAATGCTCGGTTTGACGTTTCGGACTTTGCAATACCGATTGGAAAAATTCGGCATTAAAAAAGATTCAGACGCAGCGGAAGACGAGGACGAAATTTGATAATCAGCGAGAAAGTTAAAACAGGATGAACAGGATGAGCAGGATAAAACTTAAAAAATCCTGTAAATCCTGTCTATCTTGTTTAAAATTTCTCTAAAAGGAGAAATGCGATGGAATGGTTTTCGACATTATCTTTGGCTCTCGGTTCGGCGTGGACGGCGGGCATCAATCTTTACGCAACCGTAACGGTTTTAGGTTTGTTGCAAAAGTTTGGATTTACACATCTGCCCGGCGGTTTAAATGTTTTGGATAATTGGTGGATTATCGGAATTGCCGGATTTCTTTACATCATTGAATTTTTCGCCGATAAAATTCCATACGTTGACAGTGTTTGGGATGTTGTTCACACATTTATAAGAGTTCCGGCAGGCGCAATTGTTGCTTACGCGGCGACCAACCAAACTGACGCGAGTATGCAGACGATTGCAACTTTGCTCGGCGGCGGTTTGGCGTTTTCGTCGCACGGCACAAAAGCGGCGGTTCGCGCCGGAGCAAATCTTTCGCCCGAACCGGTTTCAAATTGGGTTTTGTCTTTGGTTGAAGACGTAATCGCATTTGTCGGAACGATTCTGGCGGTGTTTGCGCCGATTTTGATTACGCTTGTTTTGATGATTTTTTTGATTTTCTTTGTTTGGTTCGCGCCGAAAATCTTTCGCGCCGTCCGCCGAATTTTCAATGCCATCCGCGCAATTTTTGCGGGCGAAAGTTTTCGGGAAGTTGCGCGTAAAGCTCCTTGATTTTTGATAATATCCAATGAGCAGTATAAAATTCAACCAATGGAAAGATTATTTCAAATTTTAGCGGTGATTCTGGCAGGAGTCGCCGCATTTTTTCTGTGGCAGAGCAAAACGGACGCAATGTTTGTTTCTGCGGTTTTTGGTGCGGTTTGTTTCTTTTTGAGTTACCGCTTTCAGGTAAAAGAAAGGCTAATTCAAAGAGAAAAGGAAAGACAAGAAACCGAAACTTAAAAAGCCGCAGGTGAACAAAAATTTTGTTTGAAAAATTGATTAAATACTTTTTTTAGCACACTTACGAATTTGTGGTAATTAATAAAAAGGCGGCGATATTGTTTGTTGATTGCTGCTTCGTTTTTGACTTTATTTTGAAAAAATTGTAGTTTTATTTCTTTGATAATATTATACAAACAAAAAGGTCAATCTGATTGGAAACGCATAATTTCGCGTCTTTTTGCGCTTTTGTTTGTGGTGTATGCCTTTGCCGATATTAGTGTTTTGCAAGCCTACTGCGGAAATGAAGCGGTTGGCATTCCGCATTATGCAAACCAAATCCAAAAAATAAGGCGAAATCAGAAAGCTGATAATCAGACTTTTGTGCAAGCTGTTTTTAACACTTCTCAATCATCTCAGCAAGACAACGCGCCGAATTTGCCGACCGGAGATGAAGAATGTTTCTGCTGTTGTCCGCACACTTTACACGGTTTTAACGCTGTCGAATCAGTTCCGCAGATGATTTTATCCGGCAAACCACAATCAACCGCTAATTTCGCGCTCAAACATTTGCAGTCGGATAAACATCTAAAGGAACTTTACCGTCCGCCGCGTATCGCTTAATCCATTCAAACCGACAATTAAATGATTTTCGTTGCCGAT
Source organism: Acidobacteriota bacterium (assembly GCA_013696385.1). Classification (GTDB taxonomy): domain Bacteria; phylum Acidobacteriota; class Blastocatellia; order Pyrinomonadales; family Pyrinomonadaceae. Next base: position 7,309 of record JACCYR010000317.1, on the reverse strand, counting down.
GATGATATGGTCGAACAAATTGTGGCGGCTATCCGTGAACACGTGCGCACCGGCAAAAAGGCGACGGAATTATTCTAATTACGCCGATTGAAAATGCTGTTTTGATTTGAAACGGCTGATGGGAAATATAAAATCATTAGACAGGAAATGGAGAAACCGGAACAAATTGAGGACTTGCAGGAAACAAAGCTAAACGGTATTTTGCCGTATTTGGCGTGGATTCTCGCTCTGATTGCCACGGTTGGCAGTCTTTTCTTTAGCGAAGTAATGAATTTGCCGCCGTGCGTTTTGTGTTGGTATCAGCGCATCGCAATGTATCCGCTCGTCGTTATTATCGGTGTCGGAATCCTTCTGCGCGACAGACGGATGAAGTTTTACGCCTTGCCCGTTTGTCTGATTGGTTTAGCAGTTTCGATTTACCATAATCTGCTTTACTACGGAATCATTCCCGAAAGCATTGCGCCCTGCACGCAGGGAATTTCCTGCACTTCAAGGCAAATCGAGTGGCTCGGCTTTATCACGATTCCACTGATGGCACTCGCGGCTTTTATTATTTTGGCATTGTGCCTGTTTTTTTATAAATCTGAACAAAAAGCGAGAATAATTTTATGAGAAAAGAAATCAAAATTTTAGGTGCGATTGCAGTTATCGTCATTATTGCCGCAGTTATCGGCGCAAGTTACTATCGAAACTCAATCCAGAGCGAGCGTATAACCGCTAATTCCAATTCTAACAAAACAACGACGGCTAATGCCGAAAATCTCGTGCGCCCGGACAGTCCGACGCTCGGCTCGGCGGACGCGCCCGTCACAATCGTCGAGTTTTACGACCCGGAATGCGAAGCGTGCCGCGCGATATATCCCGTAGTTAAAAAGATTCTGAAAGAATACGACGGCAAAGTGAGATTGGTCGTCCGGTATATGCCGCTTCACCCGAACTCGATGCGGGCGGCGACACTTACGGAAGCGGCGGGCGAGCAGGGAAAATACTGGCAGATGCAGGAACTCCTTTTTCAACGCCAACCGGAATGGGGCGAACGGCACGGACCGCCGACCGCCGCGCCGCCGCCGGACATCACCGCTTTGTTTGGAAAATATGCGATGGAACTTGGGCTAGATTTGGAAAAAATAAACAGCGCGATAAAAGAAAACCGCTACCAATCGAAATTGGAGCGCGACAAAAAAGACGGTCAAAGCCTCGGCGTTCGGCAAACTCCGACATTTTTCATCAACGGCAGAAAACTGGCGCGTCTCGGCGAATCGGACTTAAAGGCTCTGATTAAAGAAGAGTTAAAAAAATAAAAGCTTGAAAACACGATTTCCATCAATACGACGCTCGCCGCTGCCACAAAACTCGTTTTTATCGTTCTGGCAATTCTTGGATTGAGCAGTCTGGCAATGGCGATTTTCGCCGATGTTGGCGTAACCGTAATTGTTATTCTGAACAGTTTGCGATTGTTGAAATTTGAGTAAAATAAAGGATGTATCGCAAAATTAATGTGAGAAATTACTTCCAACGAATGAACACGGATAAACTCGGAATTTTATTTTGAAAACGAATTATGGCGAAAATCGTTTTAGCAGCCTTCGGTTCACTAGGCGACCTTCACCCGATGCTCGCGCTGACGATTGAGTTGCAGAGGCGCGGACACGAAATTGTCATCAACACACTGGAAGTCTATCGTGAAAAAATTGATGCGCTTGGGTTTGAATTTCGTCCGCTTCGTCCCAATATCAATCCTGAAGACAGAGAACTTACCCGCGAATTAATGGACGCGAAAACCGGCACGGAAAAACTTCTTAAAGAAATTCTAATTCCGAATATTCGCCCGATGTATGACGATTTAACCGAAGCTGTTCGCGGCGCAGACCTTTTAATTTCGGGCGAAGTCGTTTTTGCCGCCGCGTCGGTTGCCGAAAAAACGAAAATTAAATGGATAACGACGAGCCTCGCGCCGGTTTCTTTTATGTCGGCACACGACCCGATTGTTCCGCCGACGGCGCAATGGCTTCGGCATTTTCGCTTTCTTGGCGCGACGTTTCACGGCGGGCTTTTCTCGGTTATTCGCCGAATGGTTGAATCTTGGTTTGAGCCTTACCGAAAATTTCGGCGCGAACTTGGTTTAAGCGGAAATCATAGCCCGATTTTTGGCGGTAAATACTCCGATTTGCTTCATCTGGCAATGTTTTCCAAAGTTCTCGGAAAGCCGCAATCCGATTGGCATTCGCCGACATTGCAGACAGGTTTTTGCTTTTACGATGGACAAAGCGATTTGGGCAAAATGCCCGAAGGTTTGAGCAAATTTTTAGAAAACGGCGAGCCGCCGATTGTTTTTACTTTGGGAAGTGCCGCCGTGATGGACGCGCGCGATTTTTTTGAAGAAAGCGTCGAAGCCGCGAAAATCTTAAATCGTCGCGCCGTTATTTTATATGGAGTTTTCAACCAACCGCCGAAAGGTTTGAGCAAAAACATCGTCGGATTTGATTATGCGCCGTATTCGCAAGTTTTTCCAAAAGCCGCTTGCGTCGTGCATCAAGGCGGAGTCGGCACAACCGCGCAAGTTCTTCGCGCCGCAGTTCCGCAGCTAATTATGCCGTTCAGCCACGATCAACCCGACAACGCGGCAAGATGCGAAAGAATTGGCGTTGGGCGGACAATTTCACGCGAAAAATACAACGCCGAAACCGCCGCTAAAGAGTTGCGCGAACTGCTCGGAGATTTGAGTTACAAGGCAAACGCGGTTGAGGCAAGTAAAATTGTCAAAGCCGAACACGGCACGCAAGCAGCTTGCGATGCAATTGAAGCTATTTTGCAGAAAAGATGAATTTCAGCAAGAAATAACGTAAAATAGTTGGCGAAAGGAGAACAAGAAAATGGAAAAAACAATTACTTTCGAGATAACGGAAAGCCAGGCGCAAAAATTTGAAAAACTGCTTGATGATACTTTGGAAATTTTAAATAGAATGGAAAAAGAAAGTCCCGAACGTGCGGCACAATTCGATAAGCATCATGAAGAATTTGAACGAAATCTCGCTGAAACAAAAAAGATGATAGAACGGACTTCACAACGAATGGCGAAATGGGGAATACCGTTGGAGAAATAGAATGTGGGAAAAATTATTTGATTTGATGGCAAAGGTTTTTACTTTGACGGCAAATGTTGACCGCCACGAAAAAGAAATTGAAATTTTGCGACGGGAGAATAAAGATTTGCTGGAAATCATTAGACAACATTCCGCGAAAATTGACGTTTTAGTTTATGCCGTGCAAAGCGAAAGCGACAAAACAAAAATGTGGGTTGAAAAAGAATTGGCTAAATTTGAACGCTGGTTGCCATCAGGAAAAGAAGACAAAAAATAAGTTTTCAAAAATCTAAATCGTGGATAAACTTAAAAATCTTTTAGAACAAAACAAACAATGGGCGCGAAATTTGAAGGAAAGCGATCCGCAATTTTTTGAAAAACTTTCCCGATTGCAAACGCCCGAATTTCTCTGGATTGGCTGTTCCGACAGCCGCATCACGCCTGCCAACAGCATCGGACTTCTGCCGGGTGAAATGTTCGTTCACCGAAACATCGCCAATCTTATTATTCATACCGATATGAATTGTCTTTCGGTAATTCAGTTTGCCGTTGATGTCCTTAAAGTTAAACATATTATCGTTTGCGGGCATTACGACTGCGGCGGCGTGAAAGCCGCGTTTGAAAATACGCGCTTTGGTTTGATTGACAATTGGCTGCGGCATATTCAAGACCTCGCGCATAAATATGAGGAAGAATTAAACAACGCCAAAACCGCAAATGAACGATTGGACAAATTGTGCGAGATAAACGTCATCGAACAGGTTGTTAATGTCGGTGAAACAACAATTGTGCAAGACGCTTGGCTGCGCGGGCAGAATTTGACCGTTCACGGTTGGATTTATTACATTACAGACGGTATTTATCAAGATTTGAATGTTACCATCGAAAGTCTTGAAGATATGAAAAGTTTGCTTTTGAAGACGCTGAATAAACGTCAGGAAATCGGTGTCGGGAGATGAAAATTACGAATTACGAATTACGAATTACGAATTGTTTCTTAGTTCTTTTGCTGCTTACTGCTTACTGCTTGCCGCTTAACGTGCGCGGGCAAATGTCGCGGAAACCTTCGCCTGCGCGTGAATCGGAAGGCGCGATGCCGAAAACGCCCGATTCTACCAAACGCTCTTTGTTCGAAATAAAATCTCAGGAAGAATTTGACTCGATGGCGCGGACTTTTCATCAAGGCACGCCATATGCTTTGCCACACGCGATGTTTGTCATTGACCGCAAAAATAAAAACAAAATTTATTATGTTAATTCGCAAAAGTTTCGCTTTCATAAAGATTTTTTGCTGGCAAATTATTTGATTGCTCGCGGCGACGATGTTTTTACGCCGGTTTATATCAATCAAGACCGCAGATTTGTTGTCGGCACAATTGCCTGGCAAAAGCCGGTTGAGAAATTCACTTGGGAACTTTACGAAGGCGACCTTGCAAGCGGTGAATTGATTAGGATTGCCAATGACGCGATTAACAAAACCTTTTTTGAAAAAGTTTATTACAAACCGAATTCGATTCGGCAGGAAGATGCTTCGGCGGACATCGGCATTGAGCGCGTTTTGCAAAGCGACATTGCCAAAAATCAAGCATATCTCGCGCTGAACACGGGAACAGCCATCGGCAGAATTCATATTATTGAAAAGCTCGACGACACAGTGGAAATCGGCAACAACGAAATTGTCGTTCTGAAAGAACTTCCGCTTAGTCTGCCGCCGGTTGCCGGAATTATCGTAGCAAAACCTTCAACACCGCTTTCGCACGTCAATATTCTGGCGAAAGGTTGGAACATTCCGAATGTTTATATCAAAGATGCCGACAAACTTTTTAAGGAGTTCGATACGAAATGGATAAAACTTGACGCGAAATTGACCGATTACAGTTATACATTTGCCGACAAAGAAATTTTAGACCAATATAAACCGCCCGATATTCAAATTCCGCCGGTTGATTTAAAAACCAAAAAACTTGCCGGACTGCGTCAAATGCGAAAAAAAGACAGCATTATTTACGGCTCGAAATCGGCAAACTTGGGCGAAATGATGAACGCCAAAATTCCGGGCGTGATTGTTCCCGACGGCTTTACCGTGCCTTTCTATTGGTATAACAAGTTTATGGAAGACAACGATTTTAATAAGAAGCTTGATGATTTTTCCTTCGATAATGAATTTGTCCACAATCCGCGCGTGCGCCGTCAGAAGCTGGAAGAATTTCGCAGGGAAATTCAAAACGGAAAATTTGACGAAGCGTTGAAAAAGGAAATTATTCAAAAATGGAAAACGCAGCTTGGCGGACGCGCAGTTTTTGTCCGCAGTTCATCAAACTCGGAAGATTTGCCGAATTTTTCGGGCGCGGGACTTTATTCGAGCGTGCCGAATGTGAAAACCGCCGAAAATCTGACCAAAGCAGTAAAAAAAGTCTGGGCTTCGCTGTGGAATTTTGACGCTTACGAAGCGCGTGTTAGAAATTACGTCAGCCAGAGCGATGTTTATATGTCGGCGTTAATTCAACTCGGCATAAATATGAATAAAGGCGGCGTGATGATTACTAAAGATCCGTTTGATGATGCCAGCGTAAACGCGGTCTACATCAGCGCGGTTTGCGGTCATAATTCGAGAGTCGTTGACAATAACGGTATTCCCGAACAGATTTTGTTTAATCCGACATCAAATTCGGTAATCGTAATGACGCTTTCACAGCAGGAAAATTCACTGACTTTTGACGAAAACGGCGATTTGAAGGAAACGCCCGATAAATGTGCCAATGTGCAGAATCGCGTGTTGACCGATTTGCAGGCGAGAAGTCTAGCCAAATCTGCTATCATTATCAAACGCGCCTTCGGCAATAAAAAAGAACAAGACATCGAATGGGGAATTATGAACGGACGAATTTATATCGTACAGGCGCGTCCATACATTGATAAGAAATAGATAAAAATAAATTTATGAAAAAAATTACAGTTTTACTTTTTTTGGCTCTCGCAGCCTTTGGTTGTGGTAATGCCGGTCAGCAAACCGTAAATGTCAATGCTCCGGCGCAAAACTCGAATGATTCTCTGGTTGTTTCAAGTCATTCGAGTGAGAATTATTCAGCGGAAAATCCGACAATAGTGCCGCACTCCGAAACGAGAACTAAATGGAAACAAAGCGGAAATCCGATTGATGTTACGAGTTTTAACGCGGAAATTGCTCAATCCGAAAAGAATCTAAGGGCAAAACCAAATGACGAAGTGGCTAAAACGGCTCTGGCTGAAGCATATCTTAAGCGCGGAGTTGCTTTAACCGATGCGCGTCAATATGCCTCTGCGCTCGGCGATTACCGCCGCACCTTAAAATATGACGCAAACAATCCGGAGGCAAAAAACGGGATGGATGAAATCATCAGTATTTATGAAAGCCTGAACCGCGATTATCCGCAGGAAGGTGAAGAACCGCCGCCGCTGCCGTTTGGAAAATAAGACATTTATTTGCATAGTCCTCAGCTAATTGTGATTAATTTTAGGCGGAACTGAAATTAGAAAGAAAAATTAAATAAGAATTTTTAATTTAAAAATCTGGAGGATAAAATGAATTCATTTTTGACAACTTGGAGACCGCGCATTTTGAGCGTTTTGCGAATCATCGTCGGATTTTTGCTCATCTGGCATGGCAGTCAGAAACTTTTTGGTTTTCCGCCTTCACCGGGTGGCGGCGGTAACGCTTCGGGCTTAATGCTGGTCGCCGGCATTTTGGAACTTTTTGGCGGTTCACTATTTTTGCTGGGTTTGTTCACTCGTCCAGTCGCGTTTATTTTGAGCGGAATGTTGGCGGCAGCTTACTTTACGGTTCACGCTCCGCAGAACTTTTTCCCGATTATCAATAAAGGCGAACTGGCGGTTCTTTACTGCTTTGTTTTCTTATATTTTGCTTTTGCGGGCGGCGGCGCGTGGAGTTTGGACAAAATTATTCGGAAACGCGAATAACTTTAACTCACTTTCTCCGTAAAGACACAAAATATATTTTACGGGAATGGTAACCTAAGTTTTTGGAAATTGGGCAATGGTTTTGAGTTCAAACATAAGGTCTGCTCCGCCCGCAAAGCGCGGCGGAAACGCACGGCTTGTGCGTGAACTCAGAACTTTAAAAATTTACCTCTGCAAAGCACTAGCAATTGGAATAGGACTTTCTCAAAATTATAAATTTACTTAAAATTTGAAGCGTGAAAACAACACGCCAACTTTATTGTCAATAC
>JACCYR010000233.1 GCA_013696385.1 Acidobacteriota bacterium | reverse complement strand
GGCAATGTCAAGTTCCGACATCACTTTGATACGCGAAATCAGCGTTTGATGATAAGCAATATCAATCGGGTCAACCTTTTGATAAAGTGCGCCGTCAATCCGGAATTTCACCAGCATTTCGCGGTCGTGAGCTTCGATATGGATATCGGAAGCGCGTGATTCCATCGCGTTATAGATTATTGTGTCGACCAATTTGATAATCGGCGACATCTCCGAATCGCTTGCCAAGCGGTCAAGGTCGAGAACTTCATCGCCTTGGTCTGTTTCTTTAACGAGCGAAATTCTGAACGTCGAAGCCGCTTCCTGCAAAACTCTCTGAGTTGCGTCGCCTTTTCGCAAAACGACATCAATCGCTCCGGCAGTAGCGACATACGGCACAATTCTCACATTTAAAACATTTTCGAGTTCGTCGAGCTGCTCCAGATTTGTCGGATCAGCCATCGCCGCGTGAAGATTTCTGCCTTCGCGCTTAAGCGGCACAAACTGGTTGCGAAGCATCAAATCCACCGGAATTCCGGCGAGTTCTTCATAGCTTATTGGCGATTCTTTGTCTGGCGGAAGCAAATCAATATACGGCAGACGATAACGCCGCGCCAACGCCCGCGCATCCGTAACTTCGGGCGGTTCATTTTCCAAAAAATCCTTCACTGCGATTGTCGGTGATGAAACTGTTGCTGTATTTCCGTTTGTTTGATTTTCCATATTTCAGTATTTTTGCCTTTTACTTTAACATTTTGACTGTTTTATCTTTTTCCGCTAAATGGTCCGGATGAAATTGTCTGGATAATCGGCAGATAAATCGCCAGCAATATCGTAATGACAATTCCTGCCATAAAAACCAAAATTACCGGCTCAAGCAGCGATGTTAATTGTTCAAGCCGAACTTCGGCTTCGGCATCGTAAAAGTTCGCCACTTCATCGAGCATTTCGCGCAAACTTCCCGATTTTTCGCCAATCCCAATCATATCAAGCGCGAGTTCGGGCAGCCAATTCGCTTTGTCCAGTGCTTCGGTAAAACCTCTGCCTTCGCGTATCATCGGCAAAACCGATTGACTGCGGCGGCGCAGTTCCATGTTAGTAATTGATTCCGAAGCAATATCCCAAGCGTCGGGAACGGTAATTCCGCCGGAAATAAGCGTCGAGAGCGAACGCGCCAGATGCGCGGTCGTCATCTGCTTTATCAGATTACCGGCAATCGGCAAGCGCAGCAAAAAGCTGTGCAGAATAAGTTTTCCGTTTGGCGTTCTCAGCCAAATCACCAGCGAAAAAATCAAAACCAAAACCAGTGGCAAAAGCCAGAAGATATTGCCGGAGATAAAATTGGAGAATCCTAAAACAACAACCGTAACCGTCGGCAAACCTTTATTCGTGCTTAAACCTTTGAAAAGGTCGGACATCCGCGGCACAATATAAAGCGTTAGAAACGCGACCATAAAAGATGCCGCCAAAAGCAAAAACAACGGATAAGCGAGTGCGCCGCGCAATTTTCGCGCCACGCCGACATTTCGTTTGAGATATTCGACATACCGCGACAGCACGTTGTCTAATGAACCGCTTGATTCACCCGCCAGCAGCGAAGCCGTATAAATTTTCGGAAACAATCCCTGCGCTTCAAAGGCTTCGGAAAGCGGCACGCCGCTTTTGATTTTTTCCTCGACATCTGCCAAAACAGAGCGAAGCGACGAAGAACCTGAACGATTTTTCAAAAGATTGATAGATTGCAGAACAGGAATTCCGGCTCGCAGAAGCGCGGAAAGCTGCTGATTAAACAGCAGAAAATCACCTGCTTTAACCCGCGCTTTTCTGCCCACGCCGCCCGTTAAAACAGCAGACAAACCTCTTTCGGCATTTGACACGGCAAAAACCCGAAAACCTTCGCTTTCAAGTCTGGCTCGCGCTTCGCCCGCGGCAGTCGCTTCAACGATGCGCGTCATTACTTCACCCGAAGATGTTCCTAAACGACAAATAAATTCAGCCATATCTTGTAATTTTGGATTTTAGATTTTGGATTTTGGATTTGTCTGAAAGCGCAAACTATAAATTAAATTTGGATAGTCAAAAAATTGAAATTTTTATTAACCACTTGCGTCCCAAAATCCAAAATCCAAAATCTAAAATCCAAAATCAAATTATATCACGCATTTTACGGTCAAAGGTTGCAAATCGGCATAACTTTATAAACATTTTTCACTTAAACAACGAAAATTATTTTATTTACATCATAAAAATATCTTGCGGAAATAAAATTAGTTACTTAGAATATAATAGAAATAAACGGAGAAAATATGGCTGTGAAAAATTTTAGATATGTCAGCCGCTTTTGCAACGTGCATCGGTGGAATTTTTTAATCCTTGCTTTGTTACTTAGCACCTTTACGTCCTTTGCTCAAGAAACACAGCCGACACCGCCTCTTCAAGAGGACGATACTTCCCCGATAAAAATCAAAACTGATTTGGTAACGCTCACCTTGACCGTAACTGATATTTACGGTCGCTACGTTTCCGGCTTGAAAAAAGACGCTTTTAAGGTTTTTGATAATAACGAAGAGCAGGAAATTACGTATTTCAGCGATACCGACGCGCCGATTTCAATCGGAATTTTGTTCGACGTTTCCGATTCAATGAGCGGCGACAAAATTGGCAAAGCGCGAAAGGCTCTGGAACGATTTATCAATACCAGCCATCCGTCTGATGAATACTTTTTGATTGCTTTCAACAGCCGCGCCCAACTTCTGCTTGACCGCACACGCGACGGCGAAGCGGTTTTACGCAAACTGACTCTTGTTCAACCGAAAAATAATACCGCCCTTTATGACGCTACTTATTTAGGAGTCGAGCGCGTAACCAGCGGAACGCGGCAAAAAAAGGCGATGCTGATTATCAGCGACGGTCAAGATAATGCTTCGCGCTATAATTTCGGCGAAGTGCGTCGTTTGTTAAAAGAATCGGATGTCGTGGTTTATGCCGTCGGCATTTTGGACGGCTCTGATTCGTCAAGTATGACCGGAATGCAGGGACAAGCCTTTTTGGATGAATTAACTTCTGTTACCGGCGGAAAATCTTTTTATCCGCAAACAAATGTCGAACTTGACGAGATTTTTGAACGCATTGCGCTCGAACTTCGTCATCAGTATTCCATCGGTTACACGCCCAAAGGGTTCGAACCGGACGGAAAATGGCATAAAGTTAAAACTAAGGTCAAACCTCCGCGCGGTCTTCCGCGTCTAACGATTCGGAGTCGTGAAGGCTATTATGCTACACCGAACACAAATTATCGTTAGAATTCCAATTTGAATCCGGAAAAAGATGAAAAGAAAAACACAGAATATCTTATTGCTTGCTTTTTGCTTAGGCTTAAACCTAACTTTTGCTTTTTACAATTTTGACATAACCGCGGCGCAAA
>JACCYR010000228.1 GCA_013696385.1 Acidobacteriota bacterium | reverse complement strand
GGAGATGACGGTCGGCGACGGCGAACTCGACCACCGGACGAAACAGAAAACGGCGAAAGCGATTGAAACGAAAAAGCCGGCGCGAACCGTCAAAAAGTCCGAAAAAACAATTGCCGCGCAGACAAATAAATATCACGGTTTGGACGCGGAAACGCTTGTCGGCATTTACCGCACGATGTATTTGTCGCGGCGGATTGACGACAAGGAAATTCAGCTTAAAGGGCAGAACAAAATCTTTTTTCAAATCTCCGGCGCGGGACACGAAGCGATGCTCGTCGGCGCGGGTTTGGCAATGAAGCCTGCCTATGATTGGTTTTTTCCGTATTACCGCGACCGCGCTTTGATGCTGCAATTGGGGATGACCGCGCAGGAAATGTTTTATTCGGCAGTCGGTGCAGAAAAAGACCCGAATTCGCACGGACGGCAGATGCCTTCGCACTGGGGCAGCGTGAAATTAAATGTTCCGTCGCAATCTTCCTGCACGGGAACGCAGGCTTTGCACGCCGTCGGCGCGGCGGAAGCAAGTTATCGCGCTTCGCTCGTCGAAGAGTTGCAGGATGTAGTTACAGGTTTTAAAGGCGACGAAGTCGTTTATATGTCGGTCGGCGACGGCACGACGAGTGAGGGCGAATGGTGGGAAGCTCTCAACACGGCTTGCAATCTGAAACTGCCCGTGATTTTTGTCGTCGAAGACAACGGCTACGCCATCAGCGTTCCGGTCGAAGTCGGCACGGCAGGCGGCGATATTTCCAAATTAGTTGCCGGTTTTCCGAACCTATATATTCAAAAATGCGACGGCACAAATCCGTTAGAGAGTTACGAAACTTTTAAAAAAGCCGTTGAATTTTGCCGAGCGAGAAAAGGCGCGGCTTTTGTCCACGCAAAGGTAATTCGCCCGTATTCACACAGTTTGTCGGACGATGAAAAACTCTATCGTCCCGAAGAAGAACGTCAAAAAGATGCGGAAATGGACCCGATTAAAACCTTTGCCGAATTTTTGATGACCGAAGGCATTGCCAGTTCGGAAGACTTGGAAAAATTGCGAAAAGAAGTTGATGCGGAAATCAATCAAGCCGCCGACATTGCAATTGCCACGCCGCAGCCTGCACCCGAAACTGCTCTGCGAAACGTCTTTTCGCCCGATGTTGACCCAACTTCAAAAGATTTTGACACCGAGGACGGCGCGGAACTTTCCGGCAACGCCGGAACGATGGTTGATTTGATAAACCGTTGTCTGCATGAGGAAATGGAGCGTGATTCGCGCATCATCGTGTTCGGCGAAGACGTGGCAGACGTTTCCAAAGAAGAATATCTCGAACAAGTCAAAGGCAAAGGCGGCGTGTTCAAAGTTACGGCAAATCTGCAGCGCGAATTCGGCTCGGCGCGTGTTTTCAATTCACCGCTCGCCGAAGCCAACATCGTCGGTCGCGCCGTCGGAATGGCGATTCGCAATTTAAAACCGGTTGTTGAAATTCAATTTTTCGATTATATTTTTCCGGCGTTTCACCAAATCAGAAACGAAGTCGCCGTTACGCGCTGGCGTTCAGATGGCGACACGAAATGCCCGATTGTAATGCGTGTTCCAGTTGGCGGTTATCTAAAAGGCGGCGCGGTTTATCACTCGCAGTCGGGAACGACGCTCTTTTCCCACACGCCCGGACTGCTGATTGCTTATCCGTCAAACGCTCTGGATGCAAACGGACTTCTTAGAACTTCGATTCGCTGCGACGATCCTGTCTTGTTTCTTGAACACAAACATCTCTATCGTCAGGTTTATAACAAATCAAACTATCCGTCGTCGGAATTTATGATTCCGTTTGGCAAGGCAAAAACCGTCCGCCAAGGAACTGATGTTACAATCGTAACTTTTGGCGCGTTGGTTCAAAGAAGTTTTGAAGCGGCAAAACGCCTTGAAAAAGATGGCGTTTCAGTTGATTTAATTGATTTGCGCTCGCTTGTTCCATACGATTGGGAGCAAATCGCCGAATCGGTGAAAAAGACAAACCGCGTCCTCGTCGCGCATGAAGATTCGATTTCATTCGGTTACGGCGCGGAAATCGCGGCGCGAATTGCCGATGAATTGTTTGAATACTTGGACGCGCCCGTGCGCCGTGTCGGTGCAACCGATACGTTTGTCGGCTACGCGCCGCAACTCGAAGATTTCATCTTGCCGCAGATTGATGATGTCGAAACGGCGTTGCGCGAGTTGATGAAATACTAAAATTGTTCTCAAGGAAATGGTTGTTTAAGAAGCGGTTTTCAGACCGCTTCTTATTTTTAAAATTCTTACAAAGGGAAATTTTTCCGGTTGAAAAAATATCAAAAAGATTTTCAAGCAACGGTTTTAAACGAGCAACATAATTTCGTCCAAAGATTTGCGCGTAATGTCAGGCACTTTTGCGTCTTTCGCCGGATAACCGACGGGAATTAAAACAAACGGAATTTCGTTTTTTGGACGACCTAAAATCTCTTGCAAAAATTTCATCGGAGAAGGCGTGTGCGTTAAAGTTGCAAGTCCGGCGTGATGCAAAGCCGCCAGCAACATTCCGACGGCAATTCCGACCGATTCCTGACTGTAATAAGTCGGTTCTGTCTCATCTCCGTCAGTGATTGAATTGATGCGGAAAACGACAATTAGATATGGTGCGATTTCTAAAAAAGGCTTGTGTTCATTAGTTCCAAGCAAAGCAAGCCGACGAAGCCATTTTTCCGACATTCTCCCGTGATAACTTTCAAACTCTTCTTTTTCGGCGGCTAGGCGGATTTTGCGTTTTATGTCCGGGCTTTTGACAACAACAAATCTCCACGGTTGGAGATTTGCTCCCGACGGAGCCGTGCCTGCCGTTAGAATTGCTTTCTCAATCAACTCAAATGCTACATCTTGACTGGAAAAATCGCGCACCGTCCGCCGTCGGTTCAGATTTTCATAAAACTTTTCGGCGCGTTTGATTTGTTCTTCTATCAAAAGGTATTGAAAATTTAACGGAACAAACTTTGGCTTAGGAAAACTTTGGCTCATATTTCTGATAAATGCTTTCCAACTCTGATAATTTGGTTTGTCAGTTTTCTACTATTGATTTACATAGTTGATATGCACTACGCCGACCCGCCGAAAATATTTATCACCGCGTGTCAATATAAATATGTTGACGATGCCACCGACGGCTTGTCTCTGCCAGTTGAACGTGCCGTCCCAATAGTGGTTGAGCCAAGTGTTGGAGTTGATTGATGAATTGATAAAGACTAATTCGCCTGCAATTTAGCTATTTTTTCTTCCAAGTTAGCGACAACTTTGTCTTGTTTGAGATTTCTCCATAAATCAAGCGATTGCCGGTAAAAATTCAAAGCCTCGTTTTTGTTGCCAAAAGCGGCTTGAGCATTTCCATATTCGCCCAAAACATACGCTTTGACTGAATTTCTTTCGACACGCTTGCTTGATTCGAGGGCTTGCTCGAAATAATTGAGAGCTTCAGTCTTTTTTTGCAGTTTGACGTAATCGTTGCCGATACGCACGAGATTTTGCGTGTATTCCGGCAAATCACCAGCTTTTTCCCAAAGCGGCTGGGCTTTGAGGTCTTCCGCTAAACCGTTTTCATAATCGTTTTGTTTTTTGTCGATGACACCGAAGATGATGTGCGTAAAAGCCGCCGAACGCAAATCTCCGGTTTTTTCCCAAATCTCCAGGGCTTGCCCGAAATGAGTTTTCGCCTTTTCGAGTTCGTCCATTCTCTGAAAAGCAAAACCCATCGCCCGCAGCGTGTTGGCTTCGTCTGACGGCTCGCCGAGTTCACGCCAAATTTGCAAAGCCTTTTGATAAACAGGAATAGAATCGCGTCTGGTTTCTGGTTTTCCGCGCAAAATGTCGGCTTCCTGATGAAATTTTACGGCGGCGAGAACTTTCTTGTCGCGTTCGGTGATTGGGCGAAATTCGGCTATCTCTAATTTGTATTCGCCGGGTTCGGCGCGTTCCGAGAGCGTATAAATGTCAATCCGATAATCGCCCGCCGCGTCCGCGCCGATTCTGATTTGCTCTGTCCCGCGTCCACTCGTCGGCGTGTCAAACTCGCCAACAAGTTCGCCGTTTGGCGCAAATACTTTAGTAATGACATCAACGTCGCGCTGTTCGATTGCTAAACCGAGAAATTGTCCTTTTTCGAGTTTCGTCGTATAAGAATGAATTTCTTCGTTGACGATTGATTTGGTAACTGGCTTTCCTTGCGCGAGTTGTTCCGCGTTTGACGAGGAATTTCGTGAGCAATTTGCTCCGAAAACAGCTAGAATCAAGACACAGGCTAAAAGCCAAAAGTTTTTTACGCTGTGGCAGCGATTTTTGTTTTCTATCATAGTCTTATAAAATTTCGTGTTTATTAAATTAGAATGGAAAAATTTTACTCCTTCAACAGAGGCAATGCAATAAACAAATGACAAAAAAATCGAGTTTTTCCTTTACCGCGCTTTTTTTCTTGGCAATATTATTTTCCGCCATCTATGGCAATGAGCCGAAATATGGCGGCAGTGTCGTCGTAGCGGTTTCAGGCGACCCGGGCGGACTTAATCCGGCTATCACGACACAGGGCGGTGTGCATCTTATCTGCGGCTCAATTTTTAGCGGGCTGGTCGCTCAGGATTTTAATTTGAACCCCGTGCCTGACCTTGCGACAAGTTGGGACGTTTCCCAAGACGGACGCACTTTTACTTTTCATCTCGCGCCGAATGCCGAGTTTCACGACGGCGTGCCGGTTATGTCCGAAGATGTAAAATTTACTTTTGAAGAGATGCTCTTGAAATATCACTCGCGGACTCGCGCTTCAATCGGAGATAATTTGCGCCGAATCACCGCGCCCGACGCGCACACGGTTGTTTTCGAGTTTGAAAAACCTTACGCCGCTTTTCTCCAACTGATTGACGTTACAAACGCGCCCGTAATGCCCAAACATATTTACGAAAATACGGACCCGCTGACCAATCCGCACAATATCAATCCTATTGGGAGCGGAGCTTTTAAGTTTGAGGAATGGGCAAAAGGCGACCACATCTCGCTTGTCAAAAACGAGAAGTATTTCAAAACCGGCAAGCCTTATCTTGACCGCGTTATTTATAAAGTTACGCCGAGCGCGGCGACTGCGGCAATTGCGTTTGAGAATGGCGAAATTGATTATTTCCTAAATCCGCCGCCGCTCGACGTGAAGCGTTTGCAAAATATGGACGGCGTGGTTGTAACCGACAAAGGACGCGAAGGCTTTGCGACGGTTGAAACTGTCGTGCTGAATCTCAATCGTGCGCCGCTTTCGGACGTTCGCGTCCGGCGGGCGATGGCGCATGCGATTGATAAAAATTATATTGTTGACAAAATTCAGTTCGGAATGGGAAAAGCCGCCACCGGTCCGATTTCGAGTTTGCTCAAATGGGCGTATAACCCGAATGTGAAGAAGTATGAAAAAAACTTGACGCTTGCCAACCAGCTTCTCGATGAAGCCGGTTACAAACGCGATGCAGATGGCGTGCGGTTTCGTCTGAAAGCCGTTTATGCTTCAAGTTACGCAAAAATTATCGAAACTTTGCGCGACCAACTACGCGAAGCCGGAATTGAATTCGATATGCAGCAGATGGAATTCGGCGCGGCGGTTGACGCGGTTTATATCAAAAAGGATTTTGACATTGGATTTGCTTCTTTTGAAAACGGACCCGACCCCGACATTGGCGTAAAACGGACGGTTGTTTCCGGCAACATCGGCGCGATACCTTTTTCAAACGGCGCAAGCTATCGCAACCCGCGTATTGATGAGCTTTTTAGTCTTGCCGCGTCCGAAACCGACCAGCAAAAACGCGCCGCCTATTATTTTGAAGCACAAGAGATTCTCGTCAAAGATTTGCCGTATTTTTGGCTCTACGAACCAAATTCCGGTGCGGCTTACAACGCCGGTTTGCAAGGAATGTATCAGTGGAGCGCAAAGTCAAACATCTATTTCGCGCAGGACACTTGGTGGATTGACGGCAACCGCGCAAATCATAATTCATCAGACGCATTCGAACAGCGCAGACTTTATTTCCTGCTCGCCATCGCCACGCTTGTTTCAATTATAGCTATTGCAGTCTTTTTGAGACGAAAGATGCGTCAGAGGTAGTATCGTTTTAATTTGTGTCGCTAAAGCCGATTTGAAAACGAATAAACTTAGAATTTTCGCTTGCATAAATATTAAATTCGTGTTAATTAAGTTATCGTTAACATAATTTTGTTTCAAAAATCTTGAATAATTGGATAGAAAGAAAATTAAAAAAAAGCAAACTACTCTGAGCGATATTGCAACTACCGTCGGCGTTGCTTCGATGACCGTTTCGCGGGTGATTAACCGTCACGGCTATGTTAGCGAAGAAACGCGCGAAAAAGTGATGCGCGTCGCTAAAGAAATGAATTATCGGCGCAACGGCTTAGCGCGAAACTTAAAACGGCAGCGCACCGAAACCATCGGTTTAGTATTGGGCGACATTTCAAATCCTTATTCAACCGAGCTTGCCAGAGCGGTGCGCGAAACGGCTTCGACGCGCGGTTATAACCTTTTTATATGTATCAGCGAACACAGTGCCAAAGAAGATATTGCGGCATTTGAATCGCTTGCCAACCACGGCATAGACGGCATTATCGTGGCGACTCGCTCTAACAAAGCCGGTGATGAATATCTGCGCGGCATTGTCGAAAGCAATATTCCGGTAGTTGTCATTGGACGCGATTTCCGGCACGAAACGGTTGATTATGTTTCCGCCGATAATCTGCGCGGCGGTTTTGAGGCAACCCAGCATCTTATTGATTTGGGACACGAGCGTATTGGATTTATCGGCGCGACTTTAAGCGGCGGCGCAAGTTTGAAAAGATTACAAGGATATTTGAATGCGCTTGGAGAACACAACATTTCGGTTGACGAAAGACTTATTACGGGACGCAAAGAGGCAATAACGGACGTTCCCGGCTATTCAACTGAAAAAATTGGTTTTGAAGGAATGAAGCGTCTGCTGTCGCTTCCAAATCGTCCGACCGCCGTTTTTGCGCGCAACGATTTTACGGCAATCGGGGCGATGAGCGCGATTAAAGAAGCCAGTTTGAGAATTCCCGAAGATGTGGCAATTGTCGGATTCGACGATATTCCGTTGGCGATTCATACTTCGCCGTCTTTGACGACCATTCGCCAGCCAATGCGTCTGCAAGGTCAAATTGCTGCCGAAATGCTTTTGCAGAAAATCGAAAGCGAAGAAAAATCGCCGCGTGAAGAGCGCATCCTTAATTGTGAGTTGATTATCCGTGGGTCAACCGTTTTATCAAAACATTAAGCTAAAACACTGATTTAACTAATTTAAAAGAAAGCCTGCAAAAGCAGATAATTTTTATGAGCAGTTCTGTTATCGTTAACATATTTAACAAACATAAATTTTTCGCCATCCGATTTTTGTTAATACTGGCACTGTTAAATTTTACATCTGCGCCTTTTCTCAACGCTCAAACTCGCCAAAACGAACAAACAAAAAGCACTCAGGTAAAAGACGTTTCAGTCACGCCTTTTACCGAACTTCTGCGCCGTCCGGTTGCTCTGCGTCCCGAACTCGTCGGCAAACATCCGCGACTTTTCTTCACCGCCGAAGATTTGCCGCACCTTCGTGAAAAAGCCGGAAATTCCGATAAAGAATTGTGGCAAGCCGTTTTGCGGGATATTCAAACTTTGCGGCGAAGCGCGCCCGACCCGAATGACGAAGATTTATATAAAAGCGGACTCGAAAAACGTAAGGAAGGCAGTATTTCGCAATACACTTTTGCGTTTCAAATCGCTCAGACGAGTTTTGCCTACGCGATTGAAGACGATGAAAAATATCTGGAAGCGGCGAAAAAATGGACGCTTGCCGCCTGCGAGATGCCGCTTTGGGGTTATACCTACAACAAGCCGAATGTAGATTTGCCGCCCGCGCATCTGCTTTACGCCGTCGCTTTCGCTTACGACGTTCTGCACGACAAATTATCGAAAGAAGAAAAGGAAATTATCAGAAACAAGCTC
>JACCYR010000095.1 GCA_013696385.1 Acidobacteriota bacterium | reverse complement strand
TAGTTGAATCAGGCGCAAATGTTTTAGCAGTCGAGTTTGAAAGAGATATGATTGCGGTTTTGCGCGAAAAATTTGCGGAAAATGAAAACTTTCAACTTATCGAACAAGACGCGCTGAAAATTGATTTCAATGAATTAACAAAGACCAAAGACCAAAGACCAAAGACCAAATTGATTGCAAATCTGCCTTACAATATCTCAACTGCGATTCTGCAAAAACTTATCGAGCAAAGAAACTGTTTTTCGGAAATGGTTTTGATGTTTCAGCGCGAAGTTGTCGAGCGGATAACTGCAAAGGCGGGAAATTCCGAACGCGGTTTTTTGACCGTTTTGGTTGAAGCATATTTGGAAACTGAAAAACTTTTTGATGTTCCGCCGACGGCTTTTCGTCCCGCGCCGCAAGTCTGGAGTTCGGTTATGCGGCTGCGGATAAAAGATAAAACTGGTATTGAAAATGGAAAATTGTTTAGAGAAATTATTAGTTTGGGATTTCGGCAAAAGCGCAAAACTATCCTAAATAATCTGAAAATTTTTTCAGTTTGTAATTCCAAAAAACAAGAAATGAGCCAAATCCTCGAACGAGTTGAAATTCTACCCGACCGACGGGCGGAAACTTTATCAATTGATGAATGGAAAAGGCTCGCTCAATTTCTGACAGATTAGTTTATGCCTTAATTTCAAGGTGTTTTTTTTGCTGAAAAATCAACGAAGCGATGACAGAGATTCCGATTACTCCCAAAATAATTCCGAGCGAGTAAGAAATCGGAAATTTTCCGCCGTAAAAATCATTGAGCCAAACCATTTTCAAACCGACAAAAATCAGCACCACCGATAATCCGTATTTGAGCAGATGAAATTTATCAATCGCGCCGGCGAGCATAAAATACATTGAGCGCAAACCCAAAATTGCAAAGATATTTGAAGTGAAAACAATCAAAGGCTCATTAGTCAGCGCAAATATCGCTGGAACCGAATCAACCGCGAAAACAATGTCGGTTGCTTCGAGAAAAAGAAGTGCGATAAACAACGGTGTGGCGTAAGTTACGCCGCTTTTTTTAACAAAAAAATCTTTGCCTTCAATCGTATTTGTAACTGGCATAAAGCGCGTAAAAATGCGGATGAGAAAATTCTTTTCCGGCTCGATTTCTTCCTGATGCGAAAACATCATCTTGATTCCGGTGATGATTAAAAATCCGCCGAAAAGATAAATTACCCAATGAAACTGCATCAACGCCGATCCGACGGCGATAAAAATCGCCCGAAAAAACAACGCACCCAGAATGCCGTAAAATAAAACGCGGTGTTTATATTTGGCGGGAATAGCAAAATAGCTGAAAACGAGAACAAAAACGAAAATGTTGTCAATCGAAAGTGAGTATTCGACGATATAGCCCGACAGAAATTCGAGTGCGAGCGTTTTTGCAGTTTCAGCACCGAATCTGCCAAGCGCGTATTGATAGAAAAGAAAATTAAAAATCAGCGCGAGGACGACCCAAACGATGCTCCAAACAGTTGCTTCTTTGAACGAAACAACATGCGCTTTGCGGTTAAAAACACCTAAATCAAGCGCGAGCATCGCAAAAACGAAGAGCAGAAATAAACCGTAAAACCACCAGTAATCGGCGAAGGGAAAAAGACTCATCAAAAAACTCCTTTATTTTTAATTGCATTATCGTAAAAGGAAAAACCTTCTGCGATAATGTAAAAGTCTTGTCGCAAAAGGTCTCGATAATTTTTCGATGAGCCGAGCTGTTTTCGACTTAAACAACTGTATTGACGACTTCACCAAACCTTTCAGGCTATCTACTCCCCTAACCAAATTGTTAAATTGAACTTAGCAAACCGTTATCGGAAAAGCAAGTTTGAGAAAGAGAAAAGCAATTCATTGTGGTATAGTTAAAAGTTTAGAAATTTGATGTAAGGTTGATTTAATTAAAGGAAAGTTACTGTGGAAAAAATTGAAATAATACCTCTGGGCGGAATCGGTGAATTTGGAATGAATTGTATGGGCATTCGCTACGGCGACGAGATGATTGTCGTAGATGCAGGAATGGGTTTTCCCGAAGAAACGCCTTTCGGAGTTGACATTTCAATTCCGAATTTTGATTTTTTAGAAGAATACCGCGACGATTTGACCGCGCTGATTTTGACGCACGGACACGAAGACCATATCGGCGCGCTGCCTTATTTTTTGAAAAAATTCAATCTGCCCGTTTATG
>JACCYR010000207.1 GCA_013696385.1 Acidobacteriota bacterium | reverse complement strand
TGGGTAAGCACAAAACTTTTATCAGTTACTTTACGCGGCAACTTCGGTTTGTTTGGCTTTGCAAAGTGAGTTTTAACGGTTTATTGTTTATCAAAAACACGAGGAGTTGCGAAATGAAAAAGATTATTATAACTATATCTTTACTATACATATTTACGGTTTCAACATTTGGGCAAACTGTGAACAAAACACAGCCGCCAAATCAAAAATCGAAGGACGCGGTTTCAACCCGTGAAATGGACCGAATCAACTGGATGGAATTTAAAGAGGTTGTGCCGTCCAAAATAAACACCGTTTTGCTGCCGACCGGAACTTTAGAGCCGCACGGCGTTATCAACAACGGCGCGGATAATACTGCGCCGACGGCGATTGCTCAAAAAATCGCCCGGCGCACCAACGCGATGATTGCACCAACTTTGCCTTATGGAATAACGGGAAGTATGCAGGCGTATCCCGGCGCGTTTCAAATCAGCGAAGAAGCCTATCGTCCTTTTGTCAAGCAGATTTTAGAAGGTCTGGCGAAAAATGGTTTCAAAAACATTATTATTTTAAACGGACACGGCGGCGGACAAACGGCGGTTTTGCAATCAGTTGCGGCAGAAGTCGCAAGCGAGCGAAAAGTCAGAACGCTGGTTATCAATTGGTGGTCGTTTGCGTCCGACGTAACAAAGGAAGTTTTCGGCGAAGACGGCGGACACGCGGGATTAAACGAAACCGCTTTTATTCAAGCGATTGACCCGACACTCGTGCATCCCGAAAAATACAAAGACGATTTGGCTACGCCTTATCCGGCAGCCGGAACTTGGTCGGCTGTTCCTTTTCCTTCGTCAATCGGGCTTTATCAAAAAGGACAAGGTTATCCGAAATTTGACCAGAAAAAAGCCGATGAGTATTTTGTCAAAGTTACCGATAAAGTTGCCGTTTTGATAAATGATATTGTTCGCAAATGGGATTTAGCAGGTTTATAGTCGCTAAATTTTTTAGATTAAAAAAATAAATTGGAACAAAATTTTTCCATAACCATATTTAAGTTTGACTGAAATGCAAAATTAGTCAATAGTCAAAATATATGAAAGCAGCCGTTCAATCAATCGAAGTCAAAGAAGCAATTTTAGATGCGACCGACCGTTTTTTGTCAAATTTCGGATACAAGAAAATGACGATTGACGATTTGGCGAGAGAAGTCGGAATCGGAAAGGGAAGCATTTATCTGCATTTTTCAAGCAAGGAAGAAATCGCGCTTTCGCACATTGACCGCATAGTCGAGCGAGTTAAAGAACAATTAGAAGCGATTGCCAAAAGTGCTGTTTCTGACGAAGAAAAGTTACGGCAAATGCTGCTGGCACGAGTCTTACTTCGTTTTGACAGTGTTCAGCATTACAAGCAAAGCCTTAACGATTTACTTGCCGGTCTGCGTCCAAAACTGCTTGCCCGGCGGAAACAATACTTTGCCGAAGAAGCTGAGATTTTTGCCAAAGTGATTAAAGAAGGACAAGTAAAAGAAGAGTTTCAAAAAGAAAACGCGGTTAAACTTGCCGAAATATTTTTGCTTGCAACCAATTCCTTACTTCCGTTTAGTTTAACGACTCAGGAACTCGGCGAACGTCGGGAAATCGAAGAAAAAACGCTTCGCGTTGCAGATTTATTATTGAAAGGGCTGAAGAAAGTTTGAATTTTAGTTCACTAAGGAGAAATTTTATGAAGAAAATAACATCTTTATTTGTTTTTATAATTGCCGTCGGTGGTATATTTATTTTTTCAAACATCATTATTGTCGCGCAGCAGCCGAACAATACGCTGCCCAATGCGACAATAGATGCGGGGCAGTGCAAACCCAAGTTCAAGTAAATCGTTTCTGTCCTTTACTATTTACAACTACGCGAATCAGCAGTTGAAATAAATATTGAAATAATTTGGTTTAAGAAGTTATTAAAATTACACTTTTTTAACTACTGATTCGCATAACTATCTTTCCCAGTAATTTTTTATTTTTATGTCAAGCATCGGAAATGGGACGTATTCGACCTGTCTGCCGGATTCGCGCAGCTTTTCGACCATCCGGAGTGCGCCGTCGGCGTTCCGCGTGTGAACAATAATGGTCGCGGCGCGGTTCAATTCTTTATTTTCATTAAGCCATTCGGCGACGGCGTAACCAGTGCTTCCAAAATCGTCGTGGTCGTTTGATTCGTAATGATGCGGGAGTAAATCGTGGTCAAGAAAAATCGCGTCGTAAGCGTATTGTCCAAGTAGTTCTTTGGCTTCCTCAACCGTTTCGGCAATGTCCAGTTCATCGCCTTCGAACCTTTTTGTGAACCAACGATGCCGGCGTTGGTCATCGTCAAGTAAAAAAATCGTAATCGGACTGCGCTCGGCTTTCAAATCCGCTAAACCAAGTTTTATCAACAAACTGCGTAACATACTCATAATTAAAACTTCTCTCACAAATCAAATTTAATATAACACAAGCTAACCGGACGAAAAATTTGACAGATAATTTTTTATGCTCGATGTAAATTTTTTGTTAAATCCTAAGTCTTGTCTTTTCATAGACTTCGCTTTTTTTGCTTTTCAAGTTTTTATTTATGCCCGATGTTTATTGGATTTTTAAAAACAAAATAAAACTTGAAATCATTTATTTCGGTGTTATAATTCAAAACAACTTCAGCATTATTTTGAAGAAAAATCCCCAATAGAACAAGGTTTGTCAGGAAAAAATGGTTTAGTTTTCCCAGATGCCGCGAGAAACAGCGAAAATTCATCCGCTCTTTGCCGTTCCCAATCCGGCGCAAGACGTGCCTGAGCGCGAATTTTATGACGCGCCCGAAAGCGTCGACGAGCCGGAGGTTTGTCCGCTTTGTTACGGTTCGGGAATGGAAATCATCGCGGGCAAAGGTGCGCGGGCGTGCAATTGCCGCAAGCAAAAAACGCATTCAAACCTGATAGAAAAAGCGCGGATTCCGAAACGCTATACCGATTGCCATTTTCACAGCTACCGCGTGATGAACCCGTCGCAGGAACGCGCTTTCCGCTTTGCTTCGCGGCTGACGATGGAATATCCGGCGGTTGAACGCGGGCTTCTTTTTATGGGAACGGTTGGCGTTGGCAAAACCCATCTGGCGGTTTCAATTTTAAAGGGTTTGACCGAGCGCGGATTTTCCTGTCTTTTCTATGAATTCGGCGCGCTTTTGAAAGAAATTCAAGGCTCGTATAACACAGTTTCGCAAACTTCGGAACTAAAAGTTCTCGCGCCTGTTTTTGATTCTGACATTCTCGTCCTTGATGAAATCGGCGCGTCAAAGCCAACCGATTGGGTGCGCGACACGATGGCGCACATCATTAACACGCGCTATAACGACAAAAAACTGACAATTTTCACGACAAATTATCTTGATGAACGCTGCACAGAGCGCGATGAAACGCTCGAAGACCGAATCGGTGTTCGCCTTCGTTCCCGCCTTTTTGAGATGAGCAAAACAGTTATGCTTAACGGTGAAGATTTCCGCCGCACATTTGACCACGTTACACCGATAAAGAAAAGGTAATTAGCCGCGAAAAAGCACAAAATCCACAAAATCTTTTTTATGTTTTCCGTGCTTTTTCGCGGCTAATTTTTCTCCGCTTTATTATTCCATTGGTGAATTCTAAACCAGAACAAGCCCAACAATAGTGCTGCGAACAAAAATGGATAAGTAATATCCGATTTTTGTATCATATAAAAATGGACAACTCCGCCAATCGCCGTCAAATAAACCAGACGATGAAGTTTTTGCCAATTTTTTCCGCCCAGACGCTTTATCATTGCATTGGTTGAAGTAATGGCAAGCGGAATCATCAGAAAGAAACTCGTCATTCCGACGGCGATAAAAGGACGCTGCCAGATGTCGCTGATAATTGCCGAAAGGTTTAAACTTTTGTCAAAAATGCTGTAAGTTATCAAATGTAGAAAACCGTAAAAGAAAGCGTAAAGTCCGAGCATTCGCCGAAATTTTATCAATTGATTCCAACCAAAACGCTGGCGAAGCGGCGTAACGGAAAGTGTGATAAAAAGAAACACAAGCGTCAAAACGCCGGTTGTGCGAAGAAAATACTCAATCGGATTTGCGCCGAGTTTTTGCCAATACGCATCCCAAGCTAAAAGCGCGAGCGGCACAAGACTGTTGACGAAAAGTATTATTTTGTTGAATTTTACGTCATCCATAAATGGTAAATGGTAAATGCTGAATGGTAAATAGAAAGCGTAACTTCTTACATTTACCATTCAGCACTTACCATTTAGAAATTCTTCTTCAAATCCATTCCTTCATAAAGTTTCGCAACTTCATCGGCATAACCGTTAAACATCAATGTTTTGCGCCGTCCGAATTCACCGATTCGGCGTTCCGTCGCTTGCGACCAGCGCGGATGGTCAACATTCGGATTGACGTTTGAATAAAAGCCGTATTCACCCGGCGCGGCGATGTTCCAAGTTGTCGGCGGCGGCGTGTCGGTCAGAATAATTTTGACAATTGATTTGATGCTTTTAAAACCGTATTTCCAAGGCACAACCAGACGAATCGGCGCGCCGTTTTGATTCGGCAGCTGCTTGCCGTAAAGTCCAGTTGCCAAAATCGTCAGCCGATGCAAGGCTTCGTCAAAACGCAAACCTTCAACATATGGAAACTGGATTCCGGCAAACAAACCCGACTGCATTTGTTTTGGGTCGTAAAGCGTCTGAAACGCGACAAATTTTGCCTTGCCGAGCGGTTCGACCTTGTTCAGAAGCGTTTTTAAAGGAAAACCGACCCACGGAATAACCATCGACCAACCTTCGACGCAGCGCAGACGATAGATGCGTTCTTCCTGCGTAAATTTCAGTAAATCCTCGATGCCGAAAGTCTGCGGCTTTTGCACAAGCCCGCCGACTTCCACCGTCCAAGGTCGTGTTACGAAATCTTCCGCCGCCCGCGCAACGGCGGTTTTGCTCGTCGAAAATTCATAAAAGTTGTTGTAATTGGTGATGTCTGCAAACAAAGTTAATTCTTCATTTGAAATAATATCCGTTTGATTTGCTTTGACAATATCGTTGATTTCTGCCGTTTTGACTTCTTTCGGCGGCGGTGGATTAAGAAATTTATAAACTCCCGCCGTTGCCAGAGTTGTTCCCGCCAAAACTCCCGCACGAATAAAATTACGCCGATTAAGATAAACATTTTCGGGCGTAATTTCGCTTGATTTTATTTCGTTTGGCTTTTTGATAACCATACTTCGTTATTCGTTTCAGACAGAAAAAGGTTTCGTATAATAAATCTCAAAAGTCTGGTTGAAAATTCCCGAAAAATCTTTAACTTAATTTAATTCTAAGCTATGATGACATTGTAAATCACATTTTT
>JACCYR010000205.1 GCA_013696385.1 Acidobacteriota bacterium | reverse complement strand
AGTTGTAACAACGGCGACCGTTTCTTCTTTTTCGAGTTCGACGGGAACCGGCACGAGTGCGTTTGAGCGCGTGGCGTAAAGTTCCTGGCTTTTTTCCTTTGTCTTATAACCGGCTAAAGTAACCCGGATTAAATAGACACCGGGTTGAAGCGTATTCTGCCTGAAATCGCCGTTTTGGTCGCTTCGTTTCGCGGTTTGAAAACCGTTGGCGTTATTGATGAATTCAACAACCGCACCGGCTAAAGGTGTGCCGGTGCCTTTTTCACGAACTTTTCCCTCGAAACCGCCGGTGACCGGACTTTGGGCAAAAACGGGTGCTTTTGAAACGGCTAAAACGCTCAATAAAAAAATAAAGATAAAAGCAGAACTGATCAATTGTTGTTGATTGAAGTTCCGCCAAAAAACTCGAAATGCGTTGAAATTTATCAGTAGTAACATTTTTCCTCCGAAAGTTTGTATAGAGTTGAAGAAACTCTGGTTAAGGATATACCGTTTTGATTCGCGGTGTCCTGTCAGTTTAAGATAAAACCGCAAAGCGGGAGTTTTGCCGTTTTCATTTAGAATTCCGGCAGAGATACAAAATGCCGGAAAGTTTCAAATAATTAAAATTGCAAAGAAAATAAATAAATATCTTATTGCGCTCACGTTTACCTAAACTTCAGAAAAAAGTAGATTACTGTATAAAACTTGTTCTATTTAGAGATAAGCATTAATAACTTTAATTTCGGCGTTCCTGAAGAAATATGTTCTCCAAAACCAAATAAGCGAAGATTTAATCCTTTTACCCGTTAGTTTAGCAAACTAAAATTTAATAATCGGCAATAATATAGCAGAAGTATATTGCCGCGTCAATGAATTTTTAGAAACTGCTCATTGGTTTTGAAAAATACTTTTGAATAAATTGCCGCTCACTCCAACCATTAGTTTCTACGCAAATTTGAAGGAGGAAATATCTTGTGGTAAAACCGCAAAAACATGGCTCAAAAAGATGTATGGAAACTAAGGGCAAAAGCCGGCGACAATTTACAAATAAAAGTGAAAAGCGAGCAGAATTTAATTTGCTCGCTAATGCTTAGTTCCTTGTTATAAAAGTTTGCCGGTTCTTTGAAAATAAAAAAGTTAAGTTTAATTGACTAAAGAAAAATACAAACTAAAGTTTGAACTCTAAACTCTTATAAATTCAGAATACGGATTTCTAACTACCGAATGGCAAAATTGTAAATAATAATGCCGGTTACTTTAACCTTTTGATTGGATAAGGTTGTCGGAGTAAATCTTGAAGATTTAGCCGCGCTGACCGCCGAATCTCGCAGAAGCTGATGACCGCTAATCGCGTTTGCGGAAATTACGCGACCTTCTTCATCAATCGTAACCTCCACCTTTACCTCGCCCTTTGCTCCAACGGCTCGCGCCGCCGATGAATAAACCGGTTTGACCAAGTTTATCGCCTGACTGTTGACGACACCGCCCGACTTTATCACGCTGCTTTTCGCCGGAATCGCTTTCGGCGTTTGTTTGAGAACCGGCGGCTTTTCGATTTTAACTTTATCAGAATCAATCTTTGGTTTAATTGCCGCAGAAAGTCCGACTAAATTTTCCGCGTTATCATTTCCGCTTACGCCTGAACCGGCAGCTATTGGGTTTGAATCATTATTGTCTATCGTGTAATTAAAATCGGGACGTGCTTGTTGTTTGTTTTGGGTTACGGAAATCGAATCTGGCGTTTTCACCGGCGTTTCAATTATTTTCTGCATATTAACCATCCGCGACGGAATATCACTTATTATTTTTTCGGTTGGCTGCGTCTTTTGTTTGACTACAGATTGTGGCGGCGGAGATTGCTCGGTTGCCGTGAGCGGCGCAACCAAAGTCGAAACATCCAGATTTTCGTTGCCCATTGCCAGAGTTTGATTGAAAAGGCTGTATATCAAACCAACTGTTAATATGGCAATAATCGTTAAAAACGTCGTCAGCAAAAATCCACTTAGTCTTTTGTTTTCTGTATTGTTATTTTTTGATTCAACTAATTTGTCTAACATTTTATTTTCCTCCTAGGTTTCCGGTGCCGACTCAAGGTCAAGGATTTGCGAAACATTATGACGAGCTGTAAATTCGGATTATAAAAAAACAGTTCGACAGTTTCTTTTCACAAACTTAGACACCGATATCTGTTATTTGTTCCCGTGAAACAAAAAACCGCAATTTTTCAATCATCAAAAGTAAAAAGGCTTCGCCCAAACTGAGCAAAGCCTTTCTCTTACAATCCAAAATCGGAAATCTAAAATCCAAAATCAGATTACATTCCCATTCCCATACCGCCCATACCACCGGGCATTCCGCCCATTTCGCCGCCTTTTTCGTCAGGCGCATCGGCAATCATTGCTTCGGTGGTCAGCATTAAACCGGCGATTGAAGCCGCGTTTTGAAGCGCGTAGCGCGTAACTTTCGCCGGGTCAATCACGCCCGCCGCAACGAGGTCTTCAAATTTTTCGCTTGCCGCGTTAAATCCGTAGTTTTCGCTGTCGGATTCGCGGACTTTGCCGACGATGACCGCACCTTCTTTACCGGCGTTTTGCGCGATTTGACGAAGCGGTTCTTCGAGTGCACGTTTGACAATCGAAACACCGATTTGTTCGTCAGTATCTTCCGCGTCGGTTTGAAAATCGTCGAGAACTTTCGAGGCGCGAACTAAAGCGACACCGCCGCCCGCGACAATTCCTTCTTCAACCGCCGCACGTGTGGCGTGCATCGCATCTTCGACACGCGCTTTCTTTTCCTTCATTTCGGTTTCGGTCGCCGCACCGACTTTGATAATTGCCACGCCGCCGACTAATTTTGCCAGACGTTCCTGCAATTTTTCTTTGTCATAATCCGAAGTTGAGTCTTCGACTTGGTTACGAATAAGTTTGACTCGTCCCTGCATTTCAGCATCCGAACCGTTTCCGTCGACAACAGTTGTGTTGTCTTTGTCAATCGTGATTTTCGCGGCTTGTCCGAGGTCGTCAACCGTGATTGATTCGAGTTTGACACCCATATCTTCACTGATGACTTTTCCGCCCGTCAT
>JACCYR010000195.1 GCA_013696385.1 Acidobacteriota bacterium | reverse complement strand
ACTTTGTATAAACCGTCAAGCGCAACGGGAACAATCGGTAAATCGAGTTCGGCTGCCAGAATCGCCGCGCCTTTTTTGAAGCTGTGGAGTTCGCCGTCAAAAGCGCGTTCGCCTTCGGGGTAGATGTTCAGGATTTTGCCGTGTTTTAAGCCGACTGCGCCCGCTTTCATCGCTTTCATCAGTTGCGCGTCGGGGTTAATCGGAATGGTATTTAATAATCTGGCGATTGATTTCATAAATGAACTCTGGAAAAATTCGGTTGCGCCGACGGCAAAGGAATTCGTAAATGTGTCGTAGTCAAAGTTTGAGGAAACGACAAATGGGTCAATAAAACTTTGGTGATTCGGGCAAATCAAAAAGGGACGTTTTATCTTTTTGAGTTCTTCGAGTCCCGAAACTTCCAAACTCAAAAAGATTTTGAAAATAAGGTTAAAGAATTTGAAGGCGGAAAAAACAACCCAATTTGAAAACGCGGATTTATTCAAAATAGTTTGAATTTCTGGGAGATTTTCGCCTGCTTCGGCGTTTCTGACAATATCGCCCCAATCAAAATCGGCGGCGACGATTTCCGCGTTTGCGCTTCCGGTGTATTCCTGCGTCAGTTTGATGACTTCGCCGACGGTTAAAGCGTTAGCGGCTTTATCGGAATCGAATTCGATATTAAAATTCTGCTCAAGCGCGGCAAAAACTTCCGCCCGTGAAAGCGAATCGAGTCCTAAATCAATTTCGAGATTCATTTCCGGGTGAATCTTTTCAACGTCTTTTGTGTTCTGCTTGATGGCTTTGTCGAGAGATTTGCCGACGTTTGATTCGAGCATCACGTTGTCTTGGTCGGTGAAATTCCACTGCTTTTTATCAGGCGAAGCCTTGCTGTCGTAACCGTTTGCGGCAATTTCCTTTTGCAGCTGAAAGCGTTTAATTTTGCGCGTCGCCGTGCGCGGAAGCGGTTCGGAACGCACGATGTAATCTCTGACACGCTGATATTCGGGTAGTGAGCGACCCAAAGAATCGAGTTCGTGGCGAATCGCTTCGCGCGAATTGGCGATATTATTTTGTTTTAAATAAGCAAAATCAGGCACGGCGATGGCAATCAGTTTTTCCGCGCCAGCCATCGCCGAATTTTCGTCTTTCACGCCGAGAATGCAGATTTCTTCAACCATCGGCGTTTTCGCGTAATGAACTTCCAAATCTTCGGGATGAATGTTTTTTCCATTTGGCAAAACGATGACATCTTTTGAACGTCCGACGATAAAAAGGTCGCCGTTTTCGTCTATTTTCCCCAAATCGCCCGACTTAAACCAGCCGTCCGTCGTGAACGCGCCTTCGGTTGCTTCGGGATTTTTGTAATAACCGCTGAAAACCATTTTGCCTTTTATCAAAACTTCGCCCGCGCCCTCGTCATTTAGTTCGCCGAGTTTTATTTCAGCATAATTAACCGCCGTGCCGACTGAGCCGACGGAACTGTTTTCAAACCGCGTGGACGTAACCGCGCCGCAGGTTTCCGTCAAACCGTAACCTTGAATCATCGTAAAACCGAGCGCGTAATAATCTCGTGCGATTTTTTCGTCAAAGCGCGAACCGGCGGAAATCGTGATGGCGAGTTTGCCGCCAAAGCCTTCGTGAACTTTGCCGAATAACTTTTTGCCGAGATTGACGTTAAATTTTTCGCGCAGGAAAAAGTTAAATTTGAGCAATTTGTCGAAAAGCCGGCGAACAAAAAAGGATTGCGCGGCAACGCCGTCAAAAATCTTTTTGTGGAAGAGATACCACAAGCGCGGAACGCCCGTCAGCATCGTGATTTCTTTGGTTTCAAAAGCGCGTGTCAATTCGGCGGGCGCGAGTTCTTTGACGTAGCAAACCCGTGCGCCGATGCTGGCAATTACCCATAAATTGATGACTTGCGCGAAAACGTGAAAAAGCGGCAAAACGCTTAAAACGACTTCGTTTTCGGAAACATTCATCACTTCCTGACAGCCTTGAGTTTCGTAATAGATATTGCCGTGCGTCAGCGGCACTCCTTTCGGCGTGCCGGTCGTTCCCGATGTGTAAATCAAAACCGCCATATCTTCCGGTTTTGCGGGCGATGCTTTGGAGTCGAAATCCCGCGGACGCGGTGTGCTTGCCCAATCTGTGAAAGATTCCAGATTCCAGATTCCAGATTCCAGATTGGAAGACGTTTCCTTTGAACTTTGGGATTTGGAATTTGAAATTTGGAATCTGGAATCTTCTCCGTCTTGCAAAACGACGGCGGGAATTTTTCTGCCGAGATTTTCTTCAACTTTGTGAAAATGGTCAATAAAATCCTCGCCGATAAACGCCATTTTCGCTTCCGAGTTTTCGAGAAAATTGGTAATTGTTGCGATTTCGCCGTGCGGGTCAACGGGGACGCAAACCGCGCCGCGGTAAAGAATGCCAAAATAAGCAATCGCCCAGCGCGGATGATTTTCGCCAATCAGCGTAACTCTATCGCCAAACGCAATACCTTCTTTTTCGAGCCGAAAAGCGATGCTCCGAATCGCGTCGAGCATCTCGCCGAAAGTGTATTCCGTGCCTTCAACGCCGATAATTTCC
Organism: Acidobacteriota bacterium; assembly: GCA_013696385.1. Classification (GTDB taxonomy): domain Bacteria; phylum Acidobacteriota; class Blastocatellia; order Pyrinomonadales; family Pyrinomonadaceae. The sequence continues at coordinate 3,691 of JACCYR010000195.1, read as the reverse complement.
ATCGCCCTTTTATCGGCGTGTGTTTCGGCGGCATCAATGATTAGCTGGACAAAAGAATTTTGCATATTTGCATAATGGTAAACGGTAAATGGTAAATGGTAAATAGCGAAAACCTGCAATTAACCATTTACCATTTACTATTTACCGTTTTAGGCACACGAACTTTCAAAGCATTCGGAACGATTTCATAAACCGCAGGTAATTTGCCCGGCAATTCGCCGTCGGTTTCGATGAAAATCGGCTGGCTTCTATCCAAAGAAGAAACTTCGATTTTTTTCGCCAGTGTGCTTTTGACTTCTTCCAAACTCAAATGCGAGCCGTTATAAAGTTTATAAGCGTTCAATAAAATTTTGGCGGTTTTGATGTCGCCGATGTTGATAACGTCCAGAAATCCGTCGTCAAGACAAGCGTCGGGCGCGATTTTCATTCCGCCGCCGAAAAAGCGTGCATTCGCCACGCAAAAATTTATCGTGTTCAAAATTTTTTCGTCTTTGTCATCAATTTTAACACGAACCGTGATAAATTCCGTTTCCAAAACTTCTTGTAAAGTCGAAAAGGCAAAATTCGATTTCCCGCCAAGCATATTGCCCGGCAGCCATTTGAAAATATTTTGAGATTTGACTCTTTCGTTGATTGCCGCGCTCAATCCGAATGATGAAACATTCAGAAAATAACGCGAAACTTGTTCGTTTTCGTGATTAAAAAACGTAACTCGTCCGACATCAATTGTTTTTGTAACGCCTTCGCGCAAACTTCTCGCCACATCTCTCGCAGTTGAAGGAATTCCCAAAGTCCGCCGAAAATCGCCGCCTGTTCCTGACGGGAAAATGCCTAGTTCAGCGTCTTCGCCTGTTTGCAAAATACCGTTGGCAACTTCATTGATTGTGCCGTCGCCACCGCAGGCGATGATAAATTTCCTGCCTGTTTCGACTGCTCTTTTTGCCAACTCAATTCCATCGCCTGATTTTTTGGTAAAAGCAACGCTGAACGCGCCGAAATGCGCCCGCAAATCGCTGGCATTACTTGCCCATCGCGATTGGGTCGAACCTGCCGCCGATTTCGGATTGACGATGACAAGCGGTAATAAATTATTTCCGTTACTCGAAGATGATGTTTTTGTTTTATTTGGCAAATCGAGCGCATCCTAAGCACTTCAACAAAAATAAGTTAAATCATTGGTAAGCGTTTTGAGTTCCAACTTTAGTTGGCTCTTGTTAGAGTAGAAGCCTTGCTTGTGCTGCAACTCAAAACGCTCTCGTTTTTCCACTCAAAAAATCATTTGCTTTAAAAGATTTCCAACTCAAATCGTTATTATAACTCAAAAAAGCAAGTCGCGGATTTGTCGGCGGCGGCAAACGGCTGTAATTCATCTCTTTCGACGCTTTCGCCATAAACGCTTCGATGTCGGCGATAGAACGCGGTAATGCTTTTGTCATCCATTCCACGCCTTTATCGGTAACGAGCATATCGTCTTCGATTCTAACGCCGATGTTTTTGTATTTTTCAAATGCCGGACGCACTTTTGCAATAAATTCTCTATTGGCGGGCGTGTCTGGCAAATAATTCAGAGCGTTCTCACGAATATAAATGCCGGGTTCATTTGTTGTAATCATTCCGGCTTTAAAAGGCTTGTTATAGTCGCCGACATCGTGGACATTCATTCCGAGCCAATGTCCCCAGCCGTGCATAAACCACAGCGCATATTGAGGAATTCCGACAATCCGTTTTCCGCCTTTGCCGTCCGGAACTTCTTGAATGGTGCTGGGAATAAATGCGCCGGGTTCGGTTATCAATCCGAGTTTTGCTAAACCGCGTTCGATGGTTTCGGTCGCCGCCCGTTTCGGCTGATTAAATTTTGCGCCCGGTTTGATTGTCTTTGCCGCCGCTTCCTGTGCGTCATAAACAATCTGGTATATTTCGGCTTGTTCTTTGTTAAATTTTCCATTGACGGGAAATGTGCGCGTTACGTCCGCCGTATAATGGTCAAATTCTGCGCCAACATCCATTAACATCAAATCGCCTTTTTCAACTTTGCCTTGCGCTTCTTCATAATGCAGAGTCGTCGCGTTCGGACCGCATCCGACAATTGACGGATAACCCCAGTAACCAGCGTTTCGGCGACGAAATGTGTATTCAACTTCCGCTTGCACTTCATATTCCCAATTTGCTTGTCCGACCATCGCCATCGAACGCATTTGCGCTTCGATTGTAATGTCAATTGCGTGTTGGAGAAGTTTTATTTCCATCAGCGATTTTGTCAGGCGAAGTTCGGCAAAAATTGGCTGCGCGTTTTCGATTTTGTAGCCGTTAGTTGTTTCATATTTATATTTATTTGTTTTTTCATCAACCGAAACTTTGGCAAAACTGCTGACAAAATCAATTTCTTTTCTAAATTCACGCCTTGAATCGCTGTCAAAAGAATCAACCAGCAGCAAAAGATAAATATTTTCGGTTTTAGTCGGATTTGAAATTGCCGAATCTTTTGAAACAAAGGGCTTTTTTTCTTTCACCGATTGTAGAAAATTGTCCAATTCGGCGGCATCGGTAATGGTTTTTATACCGGAAATTTTTTCTGCGTCACTGCGCGAATACATCGCGCCGTTCCAAGTTTCGGCGGCGGGATTGCGTTTTGGTAAAAATAAAATTTCTTTGGTTTCTGTGCTTTCTTTTATCAAAACCAAAGCAGCGTTTTTTTGTTTCAGATTTGTTAGATAATAGAGATTATTCTCCTGCCGATAGATAAAATCAACGTCGCCCGTGTAGATTTTCGGTTCAGCACTAAGCAAAATCATAATGCTGTTGTCAGGCATTGCTTCGGCGACTTTCGCTCGGCGTTTTGCTAATTCTGTTTGCCGCTCGGAGTCGGTAAAATTAGGCGCAGGCGGCGTTATGCGAATTGCTTTTGGTTTATTTTTACCAGCATTTGCTAAAATAAAACCGTTGAACAGCAGGCAAAAAAACAGTGTCAAAATTTTTAATTTCATAGCATTTCCTTTAAACTTCGCGGCTGAATTATTTTCATCTTTTGGGTAAATTCAGTTTAGTTTTAACCGCAAACCAACAATAAACCAACGGAGTTTCAGTTTTCGATTGTGAATTCTATATCTTGAGATGTTTGATTACCAAAAAAGTCTGCTGCGAAAACTCGCAAAACGTAGTTTCCATTTTCCAATTTAATTGCGTCGAGAAAATCTTCACGCGCCGTATCGCCGCCCATTTGGTTGGTAACAATATAATTAAAAACCGTTTCGCCCGTCGTACCCGCTTTGCTTTCTTTGGCATAAACTATTTTGATGGCTTCGGAATCAGGCAGACGAGCAAAAGAAATTGTTTCTCTCTTATCAATAATCGGCATCTCGCCCTTTAATATTTGATAACCAAGCTGATAAACGCCAAGTTTGCGGCGGTCAGCATTGTCGTCCATTTGGTCAAAGGCGCGAACCACAATTCGTGTTTTTCCGTAAAGTTTTATACGTTTCTGCGTGTTTTCGGTTTCAATTTCACGCCAGTTTTCATCAAATAGCGAAACCTTTTCGATTTTTGGCGCAGCCTTATCTGTGATATTTGGAAAAGTAAGCGCGTCCAGAGCATTCATTTCCGCACCGCTTCTGCCCGCGATAAGATGAACGTGATTCATTGCGTTTAATGTTCCGATTGCTTCTCCGGCTTTAAATTTTGTTCCACGCGCAAC
>JACCYR010000160.1 GCA_013696385.1 Acidobacteriota bacterium | reverse complement strand
AATCGCTTGATTCGGTTTCAACCGAAAAAATAAATCTTGAAAATCGTAATGAGGATTTTACTACCCGACAGGTCGGTCTTAATGTCGTCAATCCGAAACTTACGTTGATTGATACGGTGGTTGATGTTGTTTTCAAAATTGGCGAAAAGCGAATTGAAAGACTTTTTCTTGTTCCAGTTCAAACCGACAATAAAGAAGGCACGGCAACTGTTGTGCTGTATGGCGCACGTTCAATTTTGGACGCTTTAAAAGCGGAAAACTTGCAGGTCGAAATCATTAAAGCCGAATCGGGCGAAAACTCTCTGCGCTTAGTTCTGCCCGCCGAAATTCAAGGAAAAGTAGAGATTAGAAAGTTCAAAATCAATTAAAGTGAAAAGTGAAAAGTGATAACTAAATACAAATCTTCGGTTTTACCTATTAGTTCTCACTTATCACTTTTTAGGAAAGATTTTGCAGCCAGCCTTTTATATCATCGCGCATTTCGTCCGTAATTTCGTGTTTTGCTTGGTGAAGTTTTGCTTGAAAATTCGGCAGATAATTTTTTAATTTTTGCTCGAAACCTTGAAATTTCTCAAGCGGATAAAATTCGTCGGTGCTGCCGTAAAGATATAAAACATCGGCGTTTGTCGGTTTATAAAGCGCATTCGTATCCAAATCCGAAGGAATGCCGCCAGACACGCCAATCACGCCGCAAACCGCGTCGGGAAAAGTAAAAGCAAAACGAAAATTCAGCGCGCACGCCTGCGAAAATCCGTAAAGATAAACTTTATTCGTGTCAATAATTTCTTTGCCGGCAAGTTTTTCGATTATTTCAAGCACAAATTTGTGATGCAGCCGAACGGATTCTTCCGACTTGTAATCGGTTAGCCAGCCGAAGCCAATTTTATAGCCATTTTCGGTTTGACGATAATGCTGATGCGGAGCTTGGATTGACGCGATAACGCAATTTTCGGGCGCGACGACAAACGCCTCGCGCATCATATAGCGTTTATGCGCGCCATAACCGTGAACCGCAATCAGAAGCGGCGCGGGTTTTTTTAGGTTTTCGGGAATATACAAATCGTAGTAAAGTTTAATTTCGGTTTTAAGGCTCAAATCGGTTTGCAGATTTTCGGAATTCATAAAAAGAGTTTAGGAATTAAATCGCCGAGAAGCAAAGTTACAAAATAATTTGAACAAGATACACAAGATTTACAGGATATAACAAGTTACGGTTGAGTATTTCAATCTCTTTTATGCAAAAATTTCTAACTTGGCTCGACGACATCGGCAAAATTGAAGTTGAAAACGCTTTTGCCAAATGGCTTGAGCGCATCGCTTTTGTCTTTTTAATTTTAATGATTTTGTCCGCGCCGCATTCGATTGCCGCGACCCAGACGGCTTGGCTGTGCGGAATGCTGGCTTGGATAATTCGTTTTTTCGTCAAACCGCGTCCGCCACTTTCCAAAAATCCGCTTCGTTTGAAAACGCCGCTTGACATTGCTTTGTGGGGGTTTTTGTTTTGGTCGGCGATATCTTCAATTTTTTCCTACGCGCCAGACATTTCGCTTGACCGTTTGCGAAATGTTTTGCTTTTTCTGATTTTTTATTTCGTTATTGGTAATCTGCGTAGCGTTCGCGCCGCCAGATTTTTGGCTTTTGCTCTTATTTTTTCGTCAATGGTCAGCGTCGTCTGGACACCGATTGAGCGCGTTTTCGGGCGCGGCGTGGAAGTTACGGGCGTGAGCGCGGAAAGTCCTCTGGCAAAAGGTGCGGTCATCCAAGGTTTGGCAATCGCCGACGGCGATACGATTATTGAAGTTAATAAAAGGAGAATCCGCACACCGGAAAGTTTAATCGCCGAACTTGAAAAAAGCGATGTTTCGCAAGTCAAGTATTATCGTCCTGACTTTAATTCGGTAATTGAAGTCAGACGCGCCGATTTGTTAAGCGGTGAAAACGCCGTCCAACGGCTCGGCATCGGCAGTTGGAAACACAGCCGGAATTGGCGTTCCGCCGGATTTTACGGGCATTACACGACTTTTGCCGAAGTTTTGCAGCTTATTGCATCGCTTGCTTTCGGGCTTTTTATCGCGCTCGACAAAAAGCGTTCAAAAATTGGCGCAATTTTGCTTTTCTGTCTTATCGCAATGAGCTTTGCGCTTCTTTTGACCGTTACCCGCGCATCGCAGCTTTCTTTTTTAATCTCGGCTTTCGCCATCGTTTTGGCAAACGGCAATCGCAAGACGCTCGTAAGTTTAGCGGTGATAATTTTGCCGGTTGCGCTTGTGGGACTTTTCTTTTTGCAGCAAAGCCGAAATGTCGGATTTTTTGACGCAAAAGACGATTCAACAACTTACCGCGAGACGGTTTGGCGCGAAGGTTTCAATCTATGGACAGACAATCCGCGCAATTTTTCCATCGGCGTCGGCATGGATTCCATTAAGCGTTACGCCAAAGATTGGCATTTGTTTGACGACGGCAAACTTCCGATGGGACATTTTCATTCAACGCCTCTGCAGCTTGTGGTTGAACGCGGACTGCCCGCGCTTCTACTCTGGTTGTGGATTTTATTTAATTACGGCAGAACGCTGTGGCGCGAGCTTAGAATCCAAAGTCCAAAGTCCAAAGTCCAAAGTTCTGAGTTTAAAAATCCAAAATCCAA
>JACCYR010000148.1 GCA_013696385.1 Acidobacteriota bacterium | reverse complement strand
ATGTTGCGGCAATGCTCATCGGAAATTGGATTGTCGGGAGTTTGGGCGTAGGATTGGGTTATCATCGCTTGCTCACGCATCGCAGTTTCAAAGCTCCGAAATGGTTGGAATATACGCTTACAATTTTCGGCGCGATGGCAATACAGGACGACGCGCCGAAATGGGTGGCGACGCACCGCATTCATCATCAATTTGTCGAAACCGATAAAGACCCGCATTCGACGATTCGCGGATTTTTCTGGGCGCATATCGGCTGGATTCTGCGCGGAACGGCAAACGACCACGACGAAGCGACCTTGAAACGCTATGTTCCCGATTTGCTCAAAGATAAATTTCACGTTCTGTTAGCCAGATACTACTTCGTTCCGTTGATTATTTCGGCATTTGTTTTATTTGCCATTGGTGGCTGGTCAATGATTTTGTGGGGTGTTTTTGTGCGCGTCGTTGTTGGCTGGCATACAACTTGGTTTGTCAATTCTCTCTCGCATATCTTCGGAAAACGGCGTTTCGACACAAACGATGATTCGACCAATAATTGGTTCGTTGCGCTTTTGACGTTTGGCGAAGGTTGGCACAATAATCATCACGCATATCCTTCTTCGGCACGGCACGGCTTGAAATGGTATCAATTCGATATGAACTGGCTGACGATTCGCATTTTTGAAAAACTCGGTTGGGCAAAACAGATTCGCATTCCTGATGTGGTTAAAACTTCAAATGAATTGAAACAAGCAGCGTAAAATTTGTGAATAAAAGCAGAATAAAAGATGACGAAAAGCGTAGAACAGCCTTCCGTTATCTTTTTCAATTTCAACAAAAATTTTTTATTGAGTCGGTTGCAGTGTCGGCGACGCGCCAGACGGCGAAGCTGAAGGTAATTGCGCTTGTCCCATCGCTTGCTGATAAATTACATAAATATCGGTCAACCGTTCGGTTGAGGCTTGGTCGCGTTGCGCAAGCATCGTTATTGTGCTGTCCCGATTATCAAAAGTCATTTTCAGTTTGTCGCGTTCTTCTTTTGTGAATAAACTATCGTCGCCTTTGTCAGTTTCGGTGCGAAGGCGTGTGTAAAACTCACTTGCGTCTTGCCGCGCCGATTCATATTCGCCGCGTTTTGATTCGACAATCGAAGTCGTCAGCAAACCTTTAATTTCAGATTTGCGAAGCTGTTTTTGCGCCGCTTCAAGCTCTTGCGAAACCTGCCGCTTTTGCCACCACATCGGTAACAAGCCCAACAAAAAAACCATCAACAAAATCAATGCGTAAATGCCCCAACGAGTTAAATTGCTCTGCGGTTTTTCCGTTATAGTCGGATTGTTTTCTCTCATTTTTTCTCCTGACAGTTTGCGAATTTATTATCTCTGACAAAATTTTACTGTGTTCTTGATTATACTCCTTTGACCGCAAAATACCATTTAATTACGCTATTACAAAACTCTTACAATTGCACTGCCGAAAACCTGTTAAGATTGACATCTAACGTAGAGGAAAGCGTTGGATGTCAATTTTTAGTAATCATTAAAGAGGGTTTTATAAATGCAGAACGTAGTCGAATTTAAGCAAGCAAAATCAAACGAAATTCAGTGGATAACAATGATGGCAGTAACAATTTTTCATATTTTGGCTGTCGCGGCATTATTTACATTTAGCTGGCAAAATCTAATTGCCGCCGCAGTTACTTGGTGGATTGCGGGAAGTTGGGGAATCGGTATGGGTTATCACCGGCTTTTAACTCACCGCGGTTTCAAAGCACCAAAATTTGTTGAGTATTTTCTTACCTTTTGCGGAACACTCGGCTTGCAGTCGGGCGCAATCAATTGGGTTACGACGCATCGTATTCATCATGCCTTCACTGAAACCGATAAAGACCCGCACTCACCACGCGACGGCACTTATTGGGCGCATATGGGCTGGATTTTTCGCGGAACGGCGCAAAATCAGGACGAAGCGACGCAATGGCGTTACGCGCCGGATTTGATGAAAGACAAAGTTCATATCTTTTTATCAAAATACTATTATGTAACGCCGATTCTGGCAGGCATAATTTTATTTGCCATTGGCGGGTTTTCGATGGTTTTATGGGGCGTTTTCCTGCGTCAGGTTATCGGTTGGCATTCAACTTGGCTGGTCAATTCCGCAACGCATCTGTGGGGAACGCGCCGTTTTGAAACGCACGACGATTCGCGCAACAACGGTTTGATTGCTGCTTTGACATTTGGCGAAGGCTGGCACAACAATCATCACGCTAATCCGCGTTCAGCAAAACACGGTCTGGCGTGGTATGAATTTGACGCGAATTGGCTGCAAATAAAAGCGTTGGAAAAAATTGGTCTGGCGAAAAAGGTCTATGCTTACGAATTGGAAAAAGAAAAAGTTCAAGCCGAACCTTTGCGCGAAGCGGCATAAATTTAGTAAATAGTGAATTGTAAGTAGTAAATAGAACTTGACCTTTGAGATTCCTCGCAGAAAAATCAAAGGTCTTTTTCTTTACCATTTACCATTTACCATTTACCATTTAGCAATAATGAGAGTTGCAGGTCGGAGAAAAGCCGCAGTTGTTTTCCTTGTTTTGGGCATTTGTCTTGTTGCCATCGCGGTTGCGCTGAATGTCGGCTGGATTTTGCTCAATCTGCGGCAAGTCGCGCTGCTTATTCTAGGCGTTATCTTTTTTGCTCTAATCATCACAGGTTTAATTCTTAACACAATTTTTCTCGTCCGCGAAATTCGTCGCAACGAACAGCACGACGCATTTTTAAACGCCGTTACGCACGAATTAAAAACGCCGATTGCTTCGATTCGACTTTATCTCGAAACCTTGAAAACACGCGAAGTTGCCGAAGACAAACGCCTCGAATTTTATGAGATTATGCTGACTGACAGCAATCGTCTATTGAATACCGTCGAACAGGTTTTGCAAGCCGGACAGACGCGCGAACGCAAGCGTTTATTGAACATTTCTCAAATCAATCTCGAAAAACTCCTGAAAGAATCGGTTGAGATAATTCGCCGTCGTTATAATTTAAATGAAAACACGATAGAATTTGCCGAAATCAAAAATAATATAAAAGTTTCGGGCGATGCGGCGGAACTTCAAACTGTTTTTACAAACCTTTTAGACAATGCCGTAAAGTATTCTAAAAACAATGTAAAAATTTTGGTTGAGATGAAAAACTCGGATAAGAAAAAAGTTGAAATTCGTATTAAAGATTCGGGTGTCGGGATTGCACAGAATGAACTGAAGCGAATCTTTAAGCGTTTTTATCGAGTTCCAAATCTTTCGACGCAAAAAGCCAAAGGCACGGGTTTGGGACTTTACATTGTTCGCTCAATCGTCAAAAAACACGGCGGAAAAATTTGGGTGGAAAGTAAAGGTGAAGAAAAAGGAAGCACATTTATTGTCCAATTACCTAAAGTCGTAAATGGTAAATCGTAAATAGTGATTGATTTCTATTTACAATTTACAATTAGCGATTCACTATGAAAATTTTAATTGTCGAAGACGAACAACATATCGCGGAAGGTTTACGTTTTAATCTCGAAGCCGAAAATTTCGAGGTTGAAATCGTCGGTGACGGCAAACAGGCTTTGCAAATTTTATTAACTGAAAATAAACAGTTTGATGCAATTGTTTTAGATGTCATGCTGCCTGAATTAAGCGGTTTTACGGTGGCTAAAACACTCCGCGAAGCTGAAAATTACACGCCGATTCTGATGCTCACGGCGCGAAGTCGTCCCGAAGACGTTCTTCAGGGTTTTGCGGCAGGAACGGACGATTATCTGCCGAAGCCTTTTGAACTGTCAATTTTTATGGCGCGTTTAAACGGTTTGCTACGGCGGCGCGAATGGCTCAAACGTGAAACAAATTCTTTTCAGAGTTCGCCAGCTGCAAAGGAAATTTTTGCCATCAATAATAAAACAATTGATTTTACAAATCTGGAAATAAAAACCGAAGAGGAAACAATTCGTCTGACTTTGATGGAAGTTAAACTGCTTCGCCATCTGATTGAAAACGCCGGAAATGCCGTTTCGCGCAAAACGATTTTGGAGGAAGTTTGGGATTTGCACGAAGACACGGACACGCGGGCGATTGATAATTTTATTGTGCGGCTTCGCAAATATCTGGAAGATGAGCCGAATAATCCGAAATTTCTGCAAACCGTGCGCGGAGTCGGTTACCGGTTTGTCATTGAAAATGGAGACTGAAGAACCGAAAACATTTTTGAATAAGATGCTTTATTGAAGAAAAAAGGCAAAGTAGAAATTACTTTGCCTTTTTTAATTTTTACTTTGCGCCGGCATTTTTCGCCTGCGATTTCTCTTTTATTGTTTTCTTTGTCTTGGCTGTTTTTGGTTTTGTTGTTTCTGTTGTTTTTGCCGTTTTCTTTTTAGCGATTTGGGCTGGTGGACTCAACAGCGCAGACCAACGATATTCAGGCGTTGAACAACCTTTTTCCAGCTTTTCGAAAATAAAATTGGTCAGCGCGTTGACAATCCAATTATGATTATATTCGCCGACGGAAGCAATTTCGGCATCCGGCGCAGGATTCATAAAGTCAATCGCATACGGAACGCCGTCTTTGATGGCAAATTCAACCGTGTTCAAATCATATCCTAACGCTTTGCAAATCGTTTTAACATCCTTTTCGATTCTCGCGTGCAGTTCGGGCGAAAGATAATCGTCAACATTGACATACTGCATTCCCGAAAGATACGGCTTCGACGGGTCATACGGCATAATCAAAACCTTTTCCTGTCCGACGCAGTAACAGCGCACGAATTGGTCAAATTCGATTCCTTCCTGCAGCGTCATACAGAGTTTGCCCGATTGGTTGTATTTATACCAAAGTTCTTCGAGCGAATGTATTTTCGACACATTTTTCCAACCGCCGCCGTCAAACGGTTTCAAGAAAGCGGGAAAACCGACGTATTCAACAATGCCTTCCCAATCAAGCGGAAATTCGAGATTTCTCAAACTTTCGTTCGTAATGTCAGGAATGTAATCTTGCTGCGGAAGCAGAACTGTTTTCGGAATCGCCACGCCGATTTTGGCGGCAAGTGAAAAGTTAAAAAATTTATCATCTGCCGACCACCAAAACGGATTGTTGACAATATACGTTCCTTCGAGTGCCATCCGCTTCAATGTTGCGCGATAAAAGGGAACTTCGTGCGAAATGCGGTCAATAATCACGTCATATTTCTTTTCTTCGTCGAGGCGTATACCGCCGACTTTGACCATTTCGGCGACGACTTCACCATTGCCTTTTTCGTTAATACTGTTAATAATTGATTCGGGAAACGTAATTTCGCGCCCGACTAAAATACCTACTTTTTTCATAATTTTATTAAATTCCTTTTGTAATAATTTGATTGTTCGAATTTCGGAATAGTCCGAAACTGTGAATTTTAATTGATTCATGGTTGAGAGGCAAGTTTAAGCCAACTTTAAACCGAAGGTATGCGCCAAAGCAAACTCGACGGCGTTCATCGTCGACAAGTTTCCGAAAATTTTATCTATAAATTTTTCCTGAACCGTAGAAAGATTGTCCGTTACGATGACCAAATCAAATTGTAAGCCGCTTTGCTCGTCTTCGGATGAATTTTGCAAAATAGTTACACGGCTTTTATGATTTGCCCGTGCCATGTTGGTTGTAACCATTGCAACAATGATTTGCGACAGGTTTGTAGATTATTGGCTTGAACAACGAGTGTGGGACGCTTCTTTGCTGTCTGTAAATTTGAATCGGGAAACAAAACCAAAACTACATCGCCGCGTTTATAGTTTGTCATAGATTTCCATTTCGGGACGTTCCCAATCTTCGGCAAAAGCGGCGAGTGCGGCACGTTGCGCGGCGGCTTCTTCCGCATTGATACCGCGTTCACGCAAATTTACGCTCCCCGTTTTTTCGCAGTCTTTTCGATTAGAAGCGATAGATTTCGTATCAGTTCTGATACGTTGTTTGACCTTCTGTTTTTCTGCGAGAAAATCAACATAATGCTCAATTTCAACAATCGTTTCGGGCGGCAGATTTTGAATTTTTTCGATTAAACCTGTATTTTGCATAACTCACGAATTTGAATTGGGAAGAAGTTCGTAATTTCCCATTTGCCGGTTGTGCGCGTCGAGCGCACCCATTGCGTCGGAAGTCGAATCAAGCATTTGCTTAGTCATCGCAATCGAATCGGAAAGCTGCTCGAAATCAAGCAGGGAGAATTTTTCGGGCGTGGACATCGTAACTATTTCGTCATTAAGATAACCAAAGAAATTTTCAATCGACTGCAGTTGTCCTTCGACAAGTTTGACGCTTCGTTCGAGTTCATCGAAAGATGCTAGACGGCGTTTCAAAATCTCAACATTTGTTTGCTGAATCCGTTTTGTTTTCTCGTCGTCGGAACTTTCGGCGGCGCGAAAGGCTTGGCTCAATTGATTATGAACGGCTTGCCGGTTGATTGATTTCAGATGCTGTTTGCGACGGCGATAAACGTCCAACAAATCAACAAAATCTTCCCAGCGTTGGTCAAGCGTAATTAAGTTTGTCGGCAGTTCGCGCGCGCCGGTAAATTTATGATAATTTTCCTGGATTTTATCTTTTTGATGGCGCAGATACAGAACTGCTTCACGTTCACGCGGTGTGAAAGAATCTATCAACTTTTTGCGATTAGATTTAGCCAATTCACGGAGTCGCTCTTTTTCGCGCCGATTAATTAATTGGCGATAAGCCGGCAGATTCGGAACTATAAACATATAAGCCATTTCAAAAATGAGCGCAATAATTAGCGGAATAACGCTTTGCGTATAAGCTGCCGCAACCGCAAAACCTGCCAAACCCCAAAAATTGACCGGCTCTTTAATGGCTTCTTTGGCGTAAGAAGAATTAAACTTGCTGATTTCCTGTTGGTATTTTACTAAATCTGCCATAACTAAATACTAGATGCTAAATTTGGCGTTTGAGTTTCGCTAATTCCGCTTTTAATTTTTCAATTTCCGATTCGAGAGTTTCAGCTTTCGCTGCTTGCTCAGTCAATTCTTCCATTGTGGGTAAAAATTCTCTTATTTCGGGGCTGAAAAGCCGAAGCGTTTTGCCTGTGTCAACGACTTCCAAACCGAGCGCGGGACTAAAAACTCTGCCTTCTTCAAGTTTTATGTCTTCAAATTCACCGTTTATCAAGTGATAAGCGACTAAACCATCGCGCAAATAATCATATTCGGGGTCGAAAAGATAATACTCTTTCACGCCAAACTCTTGATAGAGAAAGTATTTTTTCTGTAAATCATCACGCCAAGTTCCGCGTGAAGAAATTTCAAAAACCACGTCGGGAACTTTCTCTTCCCAAAGTTTAAAAACGCGGCGCGGATTTTTGTGAACGCCTTTAACTACCATTAAATCGGGCGCAATTGATTTTCGCGGATTGCCCTCTTCATAATAAAACATTATGTTTCCTGTTATATAAATATCTGTTTTATCTTTGAAAAAGGCTTCTAAAGATTCAATTAAAGATGACATCAATTTGCGGTGAACGTCAGTTTCTGCCATAGGCTTTCCATCGGATTCAGGATAAAAAATCTCGTGTCCGCCGTTTTTTTTCGGCAGTGAAAGTTGAGAAATTTCATTTCTTTCGGTAACGGTAACGCTCATTTTTGTTCGTTGGCTTCATTCAAAAGAACTTGGTCAAGCACTTCTGCTTCGTCTTTGACTTCCGAAGCGGCGGAAATCTGCTTTCCGCTTGTGTCCGAGCCTTTGCCGAGCAAACCCATTTGCTGCTTGTATTCAAGCAGTTTGTCCTGAAGTTGAATATCCATCGCTTCACGCTCAATGTCCTGCATCTGCGTATCAACCGAACTTGCACCGAGTTGGAGTTTAGCTTCGGCGGCAGCAACGCGGCGGTCAATTTTCTCGCGCATCTCATTAAATGTCGAAGCGTCGTCGCCGATGTTGAAAGTTTCCATCGTTTGCGCGAGTTGCTCCTGCAACTTGGCTTGTTTCGACGCGCTGATTAGCTGCATTGCTTCCGCGCTGCGCTTCTTCATATTCAAAACGTAATTATCACGCGCTTTTAAGGCTTGTTTTGATGCGTTTGCTGCATGTTCGAGTTGTGCGCCGGTTCGTTCTAAATCAAGTTGCGCCTGTGACAATTGACCGATATACGCCGTCGCAATATCATCGCGTCCCATTTTAACCGACGCTTTAATTTTTGAATCGAGATCAACAACTTGGGTTTCAAGATTTTCTCTGTTTTTTGCCAAAAGCCGCTCGGTCGCCATCACTTGCGCCACCGAATTATTGAGTTCCGGCACGCGGTCGCGCATATCGCGGATGGTTTGTTGAAGCACCATTTCCGGGTTTTCTACCTTGTCCAACGCCGCGCCCGTTCCGGCGCGAAATATCCTTTTTATTCTCGCCCACAATCCCATTTTCTTATCTGCTCCTCAAAATTTTGCGTATAAAGAACTTACGACACAATTCTACGATTGTAAATCCGCCAAAGTTGCAAAATACGTTTTAAGTATAGCAAGAAAAAGGCAAACCTAGAAATAAATAGTTGCATATTTGGTGAAACCGTGAAAGTTGTTAAATGAAAGGGTGAAAAGCAAAAAGTAAAAGCAGGAAATTTATATCTGTTGTGAGAAAGCCTTTCTACTTCGTAACAACCACGCGAATGAATCCTTTGGCAAAAGAAAGGCGCATTATCCACGGATATGATTTATTTTCGTTAAATTCCACCTTTGCTAAAATTCCGCCCAAAAATGTTTCTTTTCCGGTAAAATCTTTCAAATCAACTTTTTGGTCAAACAAAATAAGCTCAAATGAGTGAATTGCCGTTCCTTCCCGGTTCGTCG
Organism: Acidobacteriota bacterium; assembly: GCA_013696385.1. Classification (GTDB taxonomy): domain Bacteria; phylum Acidobacteriota; class Blastocatellia; order Pyrinomonadales; family Pyrinomonadaceae. The sequence goes on along the minus strand of JACCYR010000148.1, from coordinate 2,985 downwards.
CCGTTACGCGCAAAGCATTATCGTTGTCTTTAACAGTGCAGATGTAATTAAGAGTCTGATTGCAGTTATCCAAAAAGCGGCGCGGCGGCAGAACAAACTCCTGACCGACGAAACTGTCCGCCGCTTTCCGTAACTCTTCACGCACCGCCGCTTCTTCGGATTTTTTATCTGCTTCAGAAAAGGCAATAATTTTCCCCGCTAGCGCGTAGAGATAAATATAGCGAAGCCGCGCAAGTTGTTTCTTTTCGTTATCAGCTCTGACGCGATTTATCAATTGTGAAGCGAGAAACGCGCTCTTTTCCCAATCTTCTGCCTGCAAAGAATCAACAATAATTTGCCATTCCCTTTCGGAAATTTCCGTCGAAAATTGATTTACTTCCAAAGCCGGTTGATTTGGTTTTTCGATTTTTACAATCTTTTGAGCATAACAAGTCAAAACTGAAAAACTAAATAAAATTAAGAAAACAAAACTTTTCATAAAAAATCTAACGCACTTTGACTAAAACTTCCTTTTTACCGCACGTAGATTCAAACGTAACGGTAAATTCGCCTTTATTTGCGCTGACAGATTTGACGACAAAAAATGCGCGACCGGAAAGCCCGCCGATTTCCGGCTCAAACCTGATTTCCAAATCCTTCGGACTGTCGGAAAAAGCCGTAATTTCATTGACGTTGCGCCCGTCTTCAAAACCAACCAACACGCCCAAACTTCCGCCGCTGTTTAAAATCGAAACGGTTTCTTCGCTGGTTGTTATTTTACATTGCAAGGCTTTTTCCGGTTTGTTTTCTACAACAATCCGCGCTCTTGTTGTGTTCAAAGCGGTTTTTCCATTGTCCAATTTTGCAGCCGCCGTTTCATCAGATTTGATTTCAGAAACCGGATTTTCATTGACTGCGGTTTCAGTTGTTTTCTCTTCGGTTTTCGACTTTTTCACTGGTTCACTTTTTGGAACGGTAATAATAATCGGTTCAAAAATTAACTTCTGCGCTTTGTCGGGATTGTCTGCCGAAGGCTGATTTTCAATTGTTTCTGGTTTCTTCAATTCCAGTTCTGTTACGGTTTTTATTTCAGGCGTTTGCAGAACTTCCGGCGCAGCTTCGGTTTTCGCTTCCGGTGTCGGCGTGGTGATCGGTTCAGCCGTCGGTGTAATTTCGGGAATCGGATTCGGCGTTGCTTCAAAACTCGGCTGAACTTCTGGTGTCGGCGTAATTTCAGGCGTTGGCGCGGTTTCAATCTTTACTGGATTTTCGATTATTTTTTCGGCTTTGGGCAATGTTTCCGCTATCTGATTGCTTAAAATTTCCGGTGTCGATTTGGTTTCCGCCATTGGCAAAGAAGATTCATCGGCTCGCGGTGTCGGCTTAATTTCGGGCGTTGTTTCCAATATCGGCGCGGTTTGAGCCGCCGGAGTTGCGGTTATTTGGGCAACTGTCTGGCTTTTTTCCTCTTCAATCGGTAAAGCGGCAATCGTCGGCATAGGTTTTGCGCCGATTTTCTCGTCTAAACCTACAAGATTGCCGTTGATTTGTTGGTAGAGCAATTCGATGACGATGCGCTTTGCTTCATCGGGCGCACCGCTCGTATAACTTTTAACATAAGCGTCGAGAGATTCCGTCGATTTTCCTTCGCTTTGCAATGCCGCGCCGAGCCGCCACATTGAATCGCGCCACCACGCGCTTTTTTCAGGCAAAATGCTTAAAGCGCGTTTAAATCGCGTTACGGCTTCGGCAGGTTTTTCCTGCTGCTGCAAAGCCCGACCGGTCAGCATTTCAATTCTGCCGCGTAAGATGCCGGAAAGCGTTTGGCGCGGAATATCAGGAACAATGATGAATTCATTGCGGGAAATGGCAATAGTGCGGCTGTCATAAAGTTCGTCCGCTAAAACTGCCGCTGCCGGAGTTGCCACATCCAACGCTGCGTCAACGCCGCCAATCGCCGATTTGGTCAACTCCAGAACCTTCGGCACAGCCGTTCTTTTTTCCAAAAGCCGGTTTGCCGCATAAAGTTGGCGGTGCAGTTTCATATTATCGTCGCCCTTAACAAATTCATCCGCTGCATCCGAAATTGTTGTTTCATTCAAATTAGCGGAATCAAGCTGTTGAGAAAACTTGAGTAAAAATTTGAGTTTTTCGGCGTTTTCGGAACTGTCTGCGGCAAGCGGTTCAAAAATACTTGCGCGACGTTCCATCGCCAGCAGTTCGGTGAAACTTTTTGCTTTTTGAGGCACGCGCCCGCCGAGCCGTGTTTCAACCAAATCGTCTGTAACCGAGAAGGTTTTCTTTAATTCATTAGCGGCTTCGCGGTAAAATCCCGCTGCCAGACGAGCGGACGCAAGTTCGTAATTAAGCGTTGGAAAATTTCCGTGTTGCCGCGCCGCGAGCAGTGTGCGTTCTGCTTCGAGCGGACGTTTTTCCTGCATAAGTCCACGCGCCAGAGCGATATGCGCCCAAGTATAACGAGGTTCAACAGCGACGGCTTTGTTTGCGAGTTCGACTGCTTTCGCGCCGTCTTCGTGCGCCGCATACCAGTAAGCCGCGCCGACCAGCAAAAACAAATTATTCGGATTTTGTTCGAGTGATTTTGTCATTTCCTGCTCGGCTTCCGCCCGTTTTTCGGCATCAAAAAGCGCGAGAATCAAACCCGTCTGCGCCGCCGCATCGCTTTCATCTTTTGTCAAAATTTCACGATATAACTCAATCGCTTCGGTTGGCTTGCCGACGGCGCGTTTCATTTCCGCCAAACTGCGTTTGGAAACAATTGAATCCGCGTCGAGTTCCAACGCTTTGGCGTAAGCGTTTGCCGCCTCTTCCAATTGAAAATCCAAACGTTTGGCAAGACCCAAAGTTTGATAAGCCGCCGGCAAATTGGGTTTAAGCACAATGGCTTTTTCGGCGAGCCGTCTGGCTTCGGCGGCGTTTTCCGTTCCGAGATAAAACGTCGCCAAACCGAGCAGTTGATTGGCGTTGCCGTCAATTTTTTCCTCA
>JACCYR010000066.1 GCA_013696385.1 Acidobacteriota bacterium | reverse complement strand
ATCTCGGAAAAAAAATCTTGACAGGCTCGGCAATTGAGTAGATACTGCGTAATGAAATTTACAATTCACAGTAGTGATTCAAAAAAATGCGAGTTGCATTCCACTTAACTCAAGAGTGCGTTTTCTTAAATTTACAAAACTCGAAAAGCAAAAATTGGTGTAATAACGATGAAATTAACTTCTCTGGTGTGAATTAAGGTGTGAATTAGAAAAGAGGCATCCTTGAACACTTTTAAACCGTTAATTTTATTGGTGGAGTCGAGGGGGATCGAACCCCTGACCTCATGACTGCCAGTCGGTTGATAATTGATTCTAAATACTTTTGAATAGTTGAATTATACTAAATAAATCAATAGTTTACGCCGTGTGCAAAGTGGTTCAACTATTCAATTCTATCTTCTTTTATTCAACTTTTGGTAACGTATTGTTAACGGAATTTTATACAGGTAGCCCGACTACTTACGCTTAAATAACTTTACCTATTTAAGTTTTTGTAGCTTGCTGGTTACGCAAACGAATATGTAAATGCAAACTATTAATCCGAAAAAATACCAAAGAGAATAGTCGGTTAATAAAAACACCATCAGATTCACGTAAATAGCAATTATCCCAATCCATAAGTAGTTCATAATCTTCTTATATGATTTTGCCTGCCGAATGACTGACAAACTTTTTTTTGCTTTAGCTAAAAATATCAGCCAAAGCATCTGGAAAATCAAGGAGCGAAGGCGATTTTCCGCGAGCTTGTCAGATTTGTAAACTTTTTCTCGGAACTGCTCGCCTACTTTTGCCGATTATGCAAAATCTTTACAAACGAACCGGAACGAAGCTCATCCAGCGTAAGGCTGGTTAAATCCAGCGCCTCCTGTTCGGTCAGAGCGCGGCAGTTGATTGCGCGGAGGAAATAATTGAGCAGTCCTTGTCCGGTTGCCGCGTCATCAAAAACATCGCCGACGAGCGTCGCCTGCGCCGCCTTTGCGACAAAGTTGCTCAAGCGTTCGGAAGCCGCGTCCAAGCCTTCGAGAAAGAATGTATAGACCGCCGCGTAGCGCGTCGGAAACTGAGCCGGATGCAAATCCCAACCTTGATAGAAAGCGTTTTTTAAGGAATGTCGAACGTGGTCGTAATGCAGTTTCCACGCACGATGCACAACGGCGCGGTTTTCCGTCTCCTGTTCCGCGGTTAGCTCGCCGCGATGCGGCGCGACGGGCATAATGTTGGTCGCGCCGTCCGACAGCCAGATTCCCGTTCCGCCGAATGAAACCTGCATTACGTGGCGGGCAAAATCACACGCCAGATGCAGCATATCCTGATACGCGGCGGTGATGCTGCAACTTGCCGTGTAATCGTAAGTCCCGAAATGCGCCGCCGTGCAGCGTCCGCGCGCGGCATCGAGCATCGGCGGCAGATTCGTTTCGCCGCGTTCGTTGATGATTGATTGCGTCGTTTCAACCATCATTTCCATTTTCAGCGCGTTCGCGGGTAAGTTTAATTTCGGCTCAAGCAAATCAAAAATATCCGCGAGAGCGGCGACTTGCGCCGGATGGACGATTTTCGGCAGCGTGACCACAAAATTTTCCGGCAAGCGTCCGCCGGTTTGTTCGGCTAATGTCGTCAGAAACAAATCAAGCGTACGAATGCTGCGGGCGTGCAGTTCTTCAGAAAATGTTTTGATACGAATGCCGAGAAACGGCGGCAGCGTTGCGGCTTCGAGACCTTTCGCCGCTTCCCGCGCGGCGGCTACGGCGTGTCCGTCTTCTTCCGCGTCGGGGCGCGTGCCGTAGCCGTCTTCAAAATCAATGCGAAAATCTTCGACCGCTTCGCGCGCGAGTTTTTCCCGCACTCGCTCATAAATCGTGTCGGCTAGTTTGTCCGGCAGTTCGAGCGTCTGCGCGAAAGTCTCCGCGTCCGGCGCAAAAGTTTCAAACGAGCGCATCGCCAGCGTGCCAAGACGCGGCGCGGTGTCCGACTTAAACAAATGCGCTCCGCCATAAACCGTATGCACCGGCTGACGGCGAGCGGATTCGCCCGGATAACGTGCAGCGAAAGCGACGAGTGCCGGTTGCAGATGTTGCGTGATTTCCTGCATTGATTCTTGAGAAAGTGTTGTTGTCATTTCAGTTTTATTAAATTTTTCCTATATTCTTTTTCCCATCAATAAGATTGTTCTGGAGATAGCAAACTTCTGCCTTCTTCCAAAATGGAAAAAGCAAGAGTCCTGTGGTGCTATCCTCAACCCATTCTCCATTTTCCTGAGATTCGACTGACCATTTGTACGCGAAATTGCCGCGCCGATACTCTTTCAGACGGCATTCGTCAGACAATCCAAACGCGAAACAATTAAGAGCTTCTTCTTTACTTTGAAAATCTTTATGCCAGCCATTAAAAGAAACTGTATATCCTTTTTGATTCACGATTAGCCCAAAAGTGAAACCTTTGTCTGTTATCGGGAAAACGCTAATCGAAGAATCATTGCTTTCATATTTAACATGAGGATATTTTCGCAATTTCGTTTTTATTTCTTCGATTGGATTCATTTAAGTTCCCGTCTTAATTTTATTCTCCAGCTAAAGCTAGAGGTAATTGACAAAGTAAAATGAAAAGCAATCGGCTAACGGCTCAACCGCGCCTCAATCAAACCGTGCGGTTCATCCGTCGGCACAAAAATCCGATTATCATTCTCCAAGCCAAAGCGCGTAAAATCTAACGGCAGGCAATGGATGTTAGGCAGCGAGAACGCGATTTCCGTGATGTCGGGAAATTTCTCCAACACTGCTTCGCCCATCGCATAAAGCGTGTGCTGAACGGAAAGACTGTCGTGTTCGGCGAAGGTTTCGATAATCGTTTGCCGAATGTCGCGCCAGTTCTCGCCAGTCGCCGCGTCCGTGTTTGCGTAACGCCAAACTGCTTTGATGGAAGTGGCAAAAATTCTGTCCGTCGTCTCCGGCAAAGTCGTGTATCGGTCTTTGATATAACCGACAAAACCCGATTTAGTTGTTTTCAGAACAATCAAATCTTCAACGCCCGATTCAACTGTCGTGCCTTCGTGTGTCGCGCTGATTATTGCCGTGCGTTTTTCGTCGCCGCCTTTTATAAAAGAATGTTGATGCGGCTCGCCGCCGACATTAATGCGCGTCCAGGCGTGTTCGTCAATCTCGACGATAACCCGCGTTACCTGCGAATTGTTCGCCAGAAAATAATCCGCCAAACGCAATCCGAAAATCTCGATTTCTTCGATTTCCCGCGTTTGATGCGCCAGCGTATAAACCGTGTTCTTCATTGTGTCGGTCGGCAGCACTTGGCTGTTATCGCCGGCGGTGTGAACTTCCGTGAAATCTCCCTCGAACGCGATTTTAACGGTCAGATTTTGTAGTTCGTGCCGCTCGCCCGTCCGTGCAACTTTCATCAAGCGCACACGCGCTTTCCCGTAATTATTATTAACTATTTTGACTGACATAATTTTAGCTTCCGCGATAGGTCGAATAACCGAACGGACTCAAAAGAAGCGGAACGTGATAATGCTGCGCCGCGTCGCGCACGGTGAAAGCAACCGTTACCTGCGGATAAAATCCTTCGATATTTTGATTTGCAAAATAAGTTTTGGTGTCAAAAGTCAGCCGATAATTTCCCGTCTGCAAAACCGTTTCCGAATCTAATAAATCTCGTAATCTTCCGTCATCATCCGTCGCGCCTTTGCCGATGATTTCCCAATTTGCTTCAGTCTGTTTTTCCAACGTAACCGGAACGCCGCGAGCGGGAAAGCCTGACGAAATATCCAGAATGTGTGTGGTGATTGCGCTCATTCAATTTTCCGATTCTAACAACTTCTTTAACCTGATTTCCGTTATCTTTCTCTGTTCGTCAGCCACGATGCGAATTTCCGTGTCAGCGTTATTATTCAAACGCTCTTGACAGATAGCCAACATTTCTTCCGCGCTTTTTCCTGTCGCGCAAACAATAAATATAAACCCGAATTTCTCTTCATACAAACGGTTAGCTTCGGCTAATGCTTCCAATACCGAATCGTTTGCGGCGCGCGTGCCGGACTGTTCGCCGTGCGACCATTCGGCAGATTGAGCCGATTGTTTTGGCACGGCTTTTTTCGCGCCAATCTTCGGATGCGCGGCGAACGCTTCGAGCCAATCTTTTGCTTCGAGATTACGCCAGATTTGTTCTGCTTGATTTAGCAACGCGGCAATGTCGTCGAAAGGACGCGATTCTGCCATTTTTCGCGACCATTTTTGCGAGCCACAGGCATTCAAAAAATCAGATTCCACGGTTTCTTTTGCGGCTTGATTTAACTGTTCTAATTTTTCGCTCATTCCGAGATTCTCCCGTAAAGCCGCAAACGGCTCACGCCGCCATCGGGGAAAATGTTAAATCGGGCGTGCGTTACCGCTCCGCAATCTTTGATTTCATCAACGAAAACGTGCCGCGTGTGCGCCTGAAGTTTAGAATTTGTCAATAATTCCTGCCAATCCAGCGCGTCAAAATTTGTATCATCGTCGGCGCGGCAAACTTCAATCGAACAGCTTTCGGGGTAATTGCCTTTAAAATGTGAAGTATCAACTTCGACGCGCTTTACGCTGCCGGTATTGCCAAGTTTGATAACGCACCAATCGTAACCTTCTCCGCGCCGCCGCTTGGTTTCCCAGCCGTCGCTCATATCTTGAGCCAGTCCGGGCATAATCAGATTATGCTTGTGTCCGAAGAACATATCGCTGGCTTCCAGCACAGTTCCGCCGTGTTCCGCCGCCGCCAAATCAATCTCGCTGTTCCGGCGGCGCAAGGCTTCCCAATCCGGCACCACTTCGCCAAAAACGCGAAGCCGAGCAACGCCGCCGTCGGGATAAATTTTCAAACGCAAATGCGTAATACGCTTGTCGTAATTTATCGTGAAATGATTTTGCGAATCGCCTTCCAATTCTGATTGCGGCAGGATTTCAATCCATTCGGTTTCAACATCAAGCAGTTGCTCGACATTCGGCTGCCCGTCAATCGCACAGGCTTCAATCGAGCAATGCGAAGGAAAATTGCCGCGAAAAAAACTCGTGTCAACAATAACGCCGCGAACGATTCCCGACAATCCCAAACGGATAACGCACCAATCGAAATTCTCATCAAGACGCGGGCTACGGCGGCGGCGCGTTTCCCAACCGTCCATCCATTTGCCAAGGTCGGTGTATTTGCCTTCGATAAAAATCGGCGCAGCTTGTTTGAGCAAATTCTCTTTCGGCGCGAAAAAATCATCATTGGCGTATAAAACCGCGCCGCCCAGTTTCTCGCCAACTAAATCAATCAGTTCGGTGTAATCCATCATAAATTTTGACTGTCGTTTTTAACATCGCGCAAATCCGGCGACGGCGTGAAGAAATCAAATCTCCCGGATTCTTTTTTAAACAGGCTGCGCTTCGAGCATTTGAAGAGTTTTCGCCTGCACAGACTCCAACACCGTGTCCCGCAGGAACGTGCTGGCACTCAGAATTTCCACTCCGACCAATTCGTTTCGCTCATTGAGTTCGACTGTGATATTCGGACTCAGCTCTACGCTCCGGCTCTCCGAACCTTCGGTAATTATCAAGTGGAGAACGTCTTCTTGCTCAAAATACCGCATTTGCATTTTATTCATTTGTGAACCTCCCGGTTTGCAGCCGAAATCGGATTTGCTGTCGGGTAATGGCGTGGATGGTAACAGGAATAACGGTGTTTTCGTTTTGTTCGTATGGAATCATTACCAGTTGTTTGTTATGGCGACCGACCGCAATCGTTCGCCCCGTTTCAGTATCATAATAGCGTTCGCTCGAATGACGAATAATACGCTCAAGCCTCGCCAAGTCAAAGCCTCTCAACCCTACACGGTATTGAAGATATTCAGTCCAAACAATATCCGACATACGGCTTCAGCATAATGCAGGTCTTACACATTCAAAATTATATCTTATTTCGTCAGCAGCACGCCGACTGCATTTTCGGCAAATCGCCCTTGCTCAAAAACTTTCGCGCCGCGCAAGTAAGTCGCTTCGACGACACCGCGCAAACTCATTCCCGAATACGGCGTGAGCTTGTTTTTAAACTCAATGATTTCGGGCACGACTTTGAATTCTTTTTCAGGCTGAAAGATTACAATATCTGCGTCAAAGCCGCGAGCCAGACGACCTTTGCGTTTATCCAAACCGGCTAGTTTCGCGGGCGCGGCAGACATCCATCGAGTCAATTCGCGCAGACCGAAACCGCGCTTTTGCAAGTTTGTCCACATCATCGGCAAACTGAATTGCAGAGCTGCAATGCCGCCCCAAGCCTCAAGAAAATCGCCAGTTTCCAATAATTTCAAATTCGGCGTGCAGGGCGAATGGTCTGAGACAACCATATCAATCACGCCGTCCGCCAACGCCGCCCAGAGCTTTTCTCGATTCTCGCGCTCGCGCACCGGCGGACAGCATTTAAAATAGGTTGCGCCGTCGGGAATTTCTTCCGCCGCGAAGGTTAAATAATGCGGGCAGGTTTCAACCGTCAGCGGCAAGCCTTCCGCGCGCGCCGCTTTGAGTATTGGCAAAACGTCGGACGAAGAATGATGAACGATGTGAACTCTCGCCCTCGTTTTGCGGCACAGGCGAATCATCAATTCAACCGCTTCGTTTTCCGACGCTCTCGGACGCGATTTTAGAAAGGTTTGATAATCTTGCGGATTGCTGTCAGCTAATTCTGCGGCGGCATTTTCAATCGGTTCGGGAACTTCGGCGTGAACGAGAAGAACCGAATTTAATTTTGCCAATTCCGGTATCGCTTCAAGCAAATTTGATTCTGTAACGTGCGGAAATTCATCAACTCCCGAATGCACCAAAAAACATTTGAAGCCCCGCACACCCGCGTCCAAAAGCAATTTTAATTCGCCCGTGTTGCCCGGAACAACACCGCCCCAGAAAGCAACGTCAATCCAGCATTGCCCGTTTGCCGCCGCGAGTTTTTCCGAAAACCCTTTGAGCGTCGTAGTCGGCGGAATGCTGTTGAGCGGCATATCCACCAGCGTCGTTACGCCGCCCGCTCCCGCCGCCCGCGTCGCCGTCGTAAAGCCTTCCCACTCGGCACGTCCCGGTTCGTTAACGTGAACGTGCGCGTCCACCAATCCCGGCATCACCACCGCATCTCCCGCATCTACAAGCGGAGTTTGAGCCGGAACATCATCCCATTCGCCCAAAGCCGTAATGATGCCGCCGCGAATATGCACCGAAGCCGGACGAGTGGTTTCCGGCAATACAACTCGGCGGCTGCGAATGATTAAGTCTGACCTTTCCATTTTTCGTTTTATGTGTAGTAAGCAAGCAAATTCTACTTCAACAATGGATTCTATTCAATTTTATCTTTGTTTATTCAACTTTGACAGCGTAACTGATGACGAAAATAAAAAGGCAAGCATACAGCTTGCCCTAAGTTATTAATGCTATTGGTGGAGTCGAGGGGGTTCGAACCCCTGACCTCATGACTGCCAGACTTACCTGTTTGTTTTGTCGAGTTTAACTAAGTTCATTTTACTTCGATTTGTTCAGCATTTTTCACATTTTAGTTAATTATACTTTCATTGAGTTTTGCTAAGTTTGGCACGTTTGGCACTCAATTGGCACTCAAAAACGCTATCAATTTACAACAAGAATCTCATTCCAATTAGTTGTATAACTCTGACTTTTTCGAGTTTGTTTCATTTTCCAACTTCCTTCGTTTTTCACGCTTCCGAATCTTACCGTGTCTTTGCCGAATTTTTGGTTTAATTCGTCAATCGCTTTCATCAAATTATGTTGTTTTTGAAAGCGTTCATCTTCAAACATTCGCTTTGTCAGATTTTCATTTGGCACAAGTCCACTCAAGATAATTCCCGCTTTTCGATA